>JAQYFM010000200.1 GCA_028723145.1 Spirochaetales bacterium
TTAAACCTTAAGGCTATTGATAGTGTTTTAAGCCAAGCTAATTTACTTGGTAGTGAAAGAGCTGAGACTCTATCTTTAAACAAAATAATTGATTTAGCTCGTGCAGTTAATAGTGATAAACTTTCTTCTTTGTAATTAAAAAGTATAGAGAAATAAAGAAAGATATAATTTCAGCAAATACGATTGAAAGCCATATTCCATCAATACCTAGTATTGGTGGAAGAACTAATACAAATATTAGCTGTAAGACAAAAGTTCTTAAAAAAGAAATTGCTGCTGATACCGGTCCATTATTAAGTGCTGTAAAAAATGAGGAAGAGAATATACTAATTCCTGCAAAAATAAAGGAAAAAGAGTATATGTAGAATCCTCTTACAGTCATCTTGTATAGTTCTTCATCATAACCAACAAATAATCTTGATAAAGGAGAAGCCATATAAAGGCTAAAAAAGAGCATTAATAAGGAAGTTATTATTATTAATGTTAGTAATTTATGTGTAATGCTCTTTAGTTCTTTATGGTTTTCAGAACCATAGTTATAAGAAATAACAGGACTAATTCCACCTGAAAATCCAATAAAAATAGCAACAAATACCATACTTACATACATTAGTACACTGTATGCTGCAACTCCATTTTCTCCTACATACCTTAAAAGCTGTGCATTAAATAGCATTCCAATAACTGCAGCTGATGTATTTGATAAAAGTTCAGAAAATCCATTTGATGCACTTTTAAGAAGTGCTTTTTTATCAAAAGTTGTTTTGGTAAAGTAAAGTCTTCCTTTACGTTTAAATGTAAAATAAAGCAGTGGAATAGTTCCACCAATAGCTTGGCTAACTGCAGTTGCAGCGGCAGCTCCAGGAACACCTAAGTTTAAAATTGCACAAAATAAAGCATCTAAAATGATATTTGTTCCACAGCTTAAAACTGTCATTACAAGACCCAGTTTAGGCTTTTCTGCTGTGATAAAAAAAACTTGCGACTCCATTTGAACAACAAATAACACAACTGTAGAAAGTAGGATTCTTCCATAGGTAATGCTATTTTCAAGGAGTTCATCTCTTGCACCTAAGAAGTAAGCTATTTTATCAAGAAAGATAAAAGAAGGTATTGTTAGCACTAAACCAACAACAATTGAGGTTAAATAAATAAGTGTAAAAAGTCTTTTAGCTTTTTCATCATCACCTTCACCCATTGTCTTGGCAACTAATGCACTACCACCAGTTCCAAGCATAAAACCAATGGAACCTATTATCATAATGACAGGATAAATCATGTTAACAGCAGCTAAGGCTGTTTTACCAATGAAGTTAGAGACAAAATATCCATCTATTACCAAGTAAACAGATGTAAAAAGCATCATACAAATGGAGGGAAGGGTAAATCTAAATAGCCTTGGATATGAAAAATGGTCACTTAGTTTTATTTGCATAACTTTAAAAATCCCTCCATCATAAGGCGGTTATATTCCCTTGTATCTTCTATGTATCTGTTACTTTTTTCATCTCCCCAAGAAAGGAAGATATTATTCTCAAGTTCAATTATTTTAATAACAGTTGCTTCACAAAGTTTTATTCCTTTTTCTGTTAAAAAAATTTTTTTCTTCCTTTTTCCGTCTAAAACCAAATTAATAACATTTTCTTCTTCAAGTTTTCTTAATGCAGAATTAACAGTTTGCTTAGCAAGTCCTGCATGATTAACAATTAATGAGAGTGCAGATCCATCACCTTCAACACAAAGAGTGTAAAGAATTGAGAATGCACTATCGGAAAGTTTAAATTTTAGTGCCATCTCATGGTAGATGTGATCAAGTTCTGAAATTAAATGATTTATTCTAAGTAGTTGTGGATGTGAATAACGCATTAGTTAATTAAGTATGATTTCGTACTTAATGTCAAGTGCTTCAGAAAAATACAAAATATGGTAAGGTACGTGCTATTGCGAATATAATAAATTTGCATGATAATAAGTATTGTCAATTCATTGGAGGATTATCATGGCAAATCAATTTATTGTTGAAACAAGTGCAAGACATGCACATGTCACACAGGAGACACTTGAATTACTCTTCGGCGAAGGTTATCAGCTTACAGTTAAGAAGGAACTCTCTCAGCCAGGTCAGTTCGCTTCTAACGAAAGAATTACAGTAGTAGGACCAAAGAAGGAACTTGCTAACGTTTCTATTCTTGGACCATGTAGAAAGCTTAATCAGGTTGAACTTTCTGCTACAGATGCTCGTTCAATTGGTATCGATGCTCCAATTAGAGAGAGTGGTGATGTAGCTGGTTCTGGTGCTTGTAAGCTTATTGGACCAAAGGGTGAGGTAGAGCTTAAGGAAGGTGTTATCGTTGCAAAGCGCCACATCCACATGACAGAAAAGGATGCAGCTGACTTTGGTGTTACAAATGGTGAAATTGTAAACGTTCTTATCGAGAATGGTAATGGCAGAAAGACAATCTATGGCGACACTGTTATTCGTGTTTCAAATAGCTATGCTCTTGCTATGCATGTTGATACAGATGAATCAAATGCAGCTGCTTGTGCAAGAAACCAGATGGGAACAATCGTAAAATAATAAGTTTTTCTTACTTACAAATAATCACTACTAATGTATTAATTCTACTTAGTAGTGATTTTTTTATATAAGATAGTTCCAATTGTTTTTTTTACTATTTTACCTAAAAAAGCAATTCCATACATCAAAAACTAATAATTGCCAAGATGGATAATTTCAGAATCATAATATTCTTTAGGGGTATTTTTTATTCATAAAAAATAGAAGAAAAGGAAAGCGCAGTATAAATAATATGACTTATATAATTATTGCTACTTCTATTATATTCCTTCTTTTGTTCATTTTTTATTGAGTTTTATTCACAAAGTGTTATTCTGATTATACAGATTTTTTTTCTGTAATATTCACAGGAGGCTCTAGCATAGGCTAGGTAAAATTATGAAGAAAATTTTAGTTTTCGCTCTTGTTGCTCTTTGTGCTTTTTCTCTTTTTGCAAATGGTGCAAAGGAAGCATCTGGCTCAGATCAGATTAAAGCAGTTCTTTTAACAGACCAGACAGGTATTGATGATAAGTCATTCAATGCTGCTGCTTGGCGTGGTATTTTATCATTCTATGGTGATAATGGTGCAGGTAGAGGTACTCTTTATGAAAACATCACAGCTCAGAGTACAGATGAATACATTCCAAACCTCAAAAATGCTGCTGAAGGTGATTGGGATTTAATCATCACAACAGGATTTACTTGGGGCGATGCATTAAATGAAGTTGCTGCAATGTATCCTGACCAGAACTTTATCATTGTTGATGTTGACTACCTCACAGATAGAGATAACCTCATTCAGTACATCTACGAAGAAGAGCAGGGCTCTTACTTAGTAGGTATTGCTGCTGCAATGCAGGCTAAGAAGGATGGAATCGAAAATCCTAAGTTTGGATTTATCGGTGGTGTTCCAGGTGCTACAATCACAAAGTTCGAGATTGGTTACTTCGAAGGTATTAAATCAATTTATCCTAATGCAGAGTTCGTAGACTACTATGCTAACGACTGGGGTAAGCCAGAACTTGCTAAGGCTATGGCTAAGAACTGGTATGATAGTGGTGTATACTGTATCTTCTCAGCTGCTGGTGGTACAGGCGGTGGTACAATTGCACAGGCTAAAGAGTACAGAATGGCTGGTAAGAACGTATGGGCTATCGGTGTAGACTCTGATCAGTATGAAGATGGTTTATATGGTACAAATGGTGAATCAGCTGTATTAACATCAATGATTAAGAAAGTTGAAAACTCAACATTTGATGCTCTTACAAAGACTAAAGAAGGTACATGGAAGGGTGGCGTTGTAACTCAGAACCTCGCTAATGACGGTGTTGGTTTCTCAAAGGCTAACCCAGCTCTCTGCCAGGAAGCTGTTGAAGCAGCAGATAAGGCTGTTAAGGGTATCTTAGATGGTTCAATCAAAATTGATAAGACTTATAAAGATGCACTTGCTAAGGGCTTAGTACCAGCTGGTCTTTCTGCAATTGATGACTAAATAATATTCGGGCACAGCTTTGTGCCCGTATACTACTTTGTTCATAACATGAATAAAGTAGCATACCATAAAGGAATTATTATGAGTGAATATGCTATCGAGATGCTTGGGATTACCAAGACATTCCCTGGAATAATTGCAAATGATAATGTTGATTTAAGAATTAAAACCAATGAAGTTCATGCAATCTTAGGGGAAAATGGAGCAGGTAAGAGTACGCTGATGAGCGTACTCTTTGGTGCATATGCACCTGACAGTGGTGAAATAAAGATTAATGGTAAAAAAGTTGAGATTAAGAATCCTAACGTTGCAACAGAGCTTGGCATCGGAATGGTTCACCAACACTTTAAATTAGTCCATAACTACACTGTTACAGAGAATATTGTACTTGGAAGAGAACCAAGAAATAAATTTGGAATTATCTCTCTTGCAAAAGCAGAAAAGAAGGTTGAAGAGCTTTCAAAACGCTATGGACTTCAAGTTGATCCAAAAGCCAAGATCGATGATATCTCAGTTGGACAACAACAGAGAGTAGAGATATTAAAAACTCTTTATTCTGATTCAAATATCATTATTCTTGATGAACCAACAGCTGTATTAACTCCTCAAGAAATTGATGAGCTTATGGATATTATTCGTAAGCTAAAGAGTGAAGGTAAAACTATTGTTTTAATTACTCATAAGCTAAAGGAAATAAAAGCAGTAGCAGATAGATGTTCTGTACTCCGTCGTGGTAAATTCATCGGCTGTATTGATATTACTCCAAATACAAGCGAACAAGAGCTAGCTACAATGATGGTAGGACGCTCGGTAAAATTTGATATCGAAAAAGCTCCATGTAAGCCTGGTGAGAAGGTTTTAGAGATTAAGAACCTTTCTGTTAAGGATTCAATTGGCACTATGAAGGTTAAAGACCTTTCTCTTGATGTAAGAAGAGGTGAAATAGTTGGTATTGCTGGTGTCGATGGTAATGGGCAATCAGAGCTATTATATGCCCTTTCTGGTCTTTCTCCTGTACAAAGTGGTGAAATTATTCTTTCTGGAAAAGTTATTAACAAAGACACTATCAGAGAAAGAATTGGAGAAGGTATGGGCCATATCCCTGAAGATAGACAAAAGCATGGTCTAGTTGCGGGCTTAACTGTTGGGGAAAATATGGTCTTAAAGGATTTCTTCTCTGATAAATACACAGGTAAGTTTGGTATCTTAAACTATAAAGCAATCGATGAAAACGCAACAAAGCTAATTGAAGAATTTGATATCAGAACAGCTCAAGGAGCACAAACCGATGCAGGTTCTCTTTCTGGAGGTAACCAGCAGAAGGTAATTGTTGCTCGTGAAATCTCCCTTTCTCCAGATGTATTACTTGTTGCACAGCCAACTCGTGGTTTAGATGTTGGTGCAATTGAATACATTAGAAAGCGTATTGTAGAAGAGCGTGATAAAGGTAGAGGTATTTTATTAATTTCATTTGAGCTTGATGAAGTAATGAACCTTTGTGATAGAATTGCAACAATTTCAAAGGGGTCAATCGTTGGTGTTTTCAACGCTGGTGAAGTAACAAGTCAAGAAATCGGTCTTATGATGACAGGTATTAAAGCAAAGGAGGAGAGTAAATGAAGACTAAAGAGAAAAAGAGCTTCATAGATTGGTTTTTATCAAGCCAAGGTGCAACCTCTGTTGCTGTTGTTATTTTAGGCTTTTTAATTGGTACTATACTAGTTGTATTAGTTGGAAGAAATCCAGCTGGATTATTTAAAGCAATTGGACAATCAATTATTGGTAAGGCTGGTAAAAATGGTGCTTGGAACTTTAGAAATGTAGGTGAAACACTTGCTTATTCAATCCCATACATCCTTTGTGGTCTTTCAATGGGCTTTGCGGCTAGAGTAGGTTTATTTAATATTGGAGCTGAAGGTCAGTACATTGTTGGAATGCTAGCAGCACAAGCTGTTGCTGTATGTCTTCCATCATTTCCATTTCAATGGCTATTATGCTTAATAGTAGCAATAATTGCAGGTGCAATTTGGGGTGGCATTGTAGGATTTTTAAAGGCAAAGTACAAGGTAAGTGAGGTTGTAGCAACAATTATGTTAAACTACATCGCTCTTTATCTATTTAGAATTATTGCCTTTAAGATGCCTGCAGGTCTTACAAATAGAACATATCAAACAGCGCCAATTCAAAGTACAGCATTTTTATCAAAATTCTTAATTAAAAATTCAAACCTTAATATTGGATTTTTCTTTATGATTGCTGCTTGCTTAATTTATTGGTTTATCATGGAAAAGACCAAGATGGGATTTGCATTTAGAGCTACAGGCTTTAATAAAGATGCTGCAAGATGTTCTGGTATAAATGCAGATAGAGCTATTTCCTCATCAATGGCAATTGCAGGTTCCTTTGCCGGTCTTGCAGGTGCATGTGTACTTCTCGGAGGAGCATACACAACAGGTAGAATTATTCAGGGAATGGATAACTACGGCTTCATGGGTATTGCAGTTGCACTGGTAGGAAATTCAAGAGCACTTGGTATATTCCTCGCAGGATTGCTATTTGGTGTTCTTAAGCAATCACAATCAATAATGCAGGGAATGAATATTCCTAAGGAAATAACATTTATTATTCAAGGCTTAATTGTTATTTTCATTGCTTTAAGAAGTGGCCTTGATTTAATTAAAGCATATCGCTCTCGCGTTCTTGTAAGAAAGGAGGCAGGAAAAGCATGATTATTTTTCAATCATTACCAACAATCATGATGATTGTTGCACCAATATTAATTACTGCTATTGGCGGTATGATTTGTGAAAGAAGTGGTGTTGTAAATATTGCTCTTGAAGGTTTAATGAGTATTGGAGCATGTACTGCTGCAAGCGTACACTACTTAATGGAAGCTGCTGGATGTGGTAGGTATTCACTTGCTGTAGCATTAATTTCCGGTATGGTTGTTTCTGGACTTTTTTCACTAGTACATGGCTTTGCTGCTATTGACTTAAAGGCTGAGCAAACAATTTCTGGTACTGGTATTAACTTACTTGCAGATGGTATCACAGTATTTGCATGCCAAATTCTCTTTTCAGCAGACCGCTCAAAAGAGTTTAGAGTAGGTATGTTAACAGACCGTTTAGGTTTCTATCCAACTTTCTACATCGCAATTGCAGTTGTAGCTTTCAGCTGGTTTATGCTCTATAAAACGCCATTTGGTATGCATCTTAGAGCTTGTGGAGAACACCCAGCTGCTGCTGATAGTGCAGGTATTAATGTTAGAAAAATTAGATATACAGGTGTATTAATTTCAGGTCTTCTTGGTGGTCTTGCTGGTGGTTGTGTTGTATTAACACAGACAATTCAGTTTACATCTAACTTAATCAATGGACGTGGATTTATCGCACTTGCTGCAGTTGCATTTGGCCGTTGGACACCATGGGGTGTTACTGGAGCTGCACTTCTATTTGGTGGAGCACAGGCTCTTGCTGTACTATCAACAAATTTCAGCGCTCTAAAAGCACTTCCTTCTGAGGTATTCAACATTCTTCCATACCTTGTCACATTACTTGCATTAGTTATCTTCTCAGGAAGAGATTATGCACCTCAGTCTTGTGGTAAGCCATACAATAAGAGTTCATCATGACACCACATAATAGAGCAAAAATTGGAGAAATAGCAAAAAATGTACTCCTCCCGGGAGACCCTAATAGAGCAAAGTTTGTTGCAGAGAATTTCTTTGAAGAATCAAGGCTTGTAACTGATGTTCGTGGTATTTTAGGTTACACTGGCCTTTATAAAGGTTTAGAGGTTAGTGTAATGGCTTCCGGAATGGGAGGCCCTTCTGCTGGAATATATTCTTATGAGTTGTTTAACCATTATGGAGTTGAAAACATTGTAAGAATTGGTACTTCAGGAGGCTTACAAAAGAGCTTAAGTGTGGGAGAATTGGTACTAGCAATGAGTGCAAGTACTGATTCAGCATGGGCTCATCAATATAACCTTTCAGGAACCTTTTCACCTTGTCCTGATATTACACTATTTTGTAGTGCACTTAAAAAGGCTGAAGAATTAGATTTAAAACATACTGCTGGTATGGTTTTTTCTTCTGATTGCTTTTCCTCCTACAACGCACTTGGAGAAGGGGAATGGAAGAAGTGGGCTAACATGGGTGCCTTAGTTCAAGATATGGAAACCTATGCCTTATATTCAACGGCAATGTATTTAAAAAAGAAGGCTTTATCTATTCTTACAATGACAGATAACTGTGTAACTGGAGAATCATTTAAGGATGAAGAGAGAATGGAAGGAAATAGAAATATGATTACTCTTGCTTTAGAAACATTAGTAGAGGTTTGTAAATGAGTGATGTAAATTCTTTACTTCTTCATCGTTTTGCCTGCAAAAAATATAAAAGTGATATGCCTTCTAAAGAGGTAATTGATCAAATATTAGAAGCAGGCAGACTATCTCCGACTTCATTTGGTTTGGAGCCTTGGACATTTCATGTATGTAAGAGTCATGATTTACTCTCATCTTGCTTCTATCAAGAGAGTATGAAGACTGCTCCTATTACAGTGGTAATTACAACTAAAAGAGGAAAATACTTTGCTCCTAACAGTGAGTTTATCAAAAAAAGAGCAGAAAGATTTCCTTCTACTTTAGAAGAATTTATTGATGACTATAAAGGTTATTATGAATTTTTAAGAGATAGTAAGACCCTTGATTCTTGGTCTAGAAGTCAAAGCTACATTGCTGCATCTGCAATGATGATTAAGGCTACTGAGCTTAATATTCAAAGCTGTGCTATTGAAGGCTACGATAATGATAAGGTAATTGATGCTTTAGGTTTAGATAAGGAAGATGAAGAAGTAGGAATAGTTATCGCATTTGGCTATCCAGACGAAGATGAAAGAGAAAAAATTAGGATTACTTCTAATGAAGCTTTTGTTTATCACTTTTAAGTAATATGGAAAAAATAATTTTTGACGTTGATACAGGTCATGATGATGCTATTGCAATTGCTATGGCAGCAGGTTTAAAAGATGAGATTGAAGTACTAGGTTTAATAGCTACTAATGGTAATGTCTCACTTGATAGAACTCTTGAAAACACTCTTAATGTTGCAGAAGCTGTAGGCTTAGAATGCCCAGTTTTTTATGGCTCTGATAAGCCCCTTTTGAGAGATAGGGTAGCTGCTGGAGACTTTCATGGAAAGAGTGGTCTTGATGGTGTTACTTTTGGTCCAAGGAAAAAACAAGAGTGTAAAGGCAATGGAATATTATGGGCAATTAATAGTGTACTTAATAATCCTGGAGAGATTACATTTGTATCCGTTGGACCTTATACAGATCTTGCAATATGCATCAAAGCACATCCTGATTTCGCAAAAAGCTTAAAAAGAATCGTTGTTATGGGTGGCTCTATGGGGCGTGGTAATGCTACCGATAGTGCTGAGTTTAATATTTGGGGTGATCCTGAGGCTGCTGAAATAGTATTTAATTCAGGAGTTGAAGTTGTTGCTATGCCACTTGATGTAACACTTAAAGTTGTTCTAGATGAAAAAATCTTAGAACAAATAAGATGTGAAAAGGAAAGTGAATATAAAAAACTTCTTTTATCACAACTTACATTTTACATTAAAGCAAACTTAGAGAATAATAACTCAATGCCTCATATGCATGATCCTTGTACAATTGCTTATTTAGCTAAGCCATCAATTTTTAAATTTGAAAGGCGAAATGTTCATGTAGAGACAAAAAGTCAATTAACCTATGGTAGAACTGTTACTAGCGAAATCGATGATAATGCTAAAGTTTTACTCGGTGTTGATGTTGATTTAAATGAATTTTGGAACGTTTTCTTTAAATCCTTTAGAAACTTAAAATAATTACATTTTGGCATTAGACCCTTTAGTTGTTTAATGCCAAATTACTACCATTAAAACTATTAAGTTTATTATTTAATGATAAAAAATAAAGAATTGTATACAATTTTTTAGCTACAATAACTTATATAATTGTAAAAACTAAAGAATAAATATAAGCTTAACTCTATGCAGATTGGTGTTTATGGACTTGGTAGATTTGGCTCTTTCTGGGCATCTATGTTAGCTCGTCATCCATTTAGTAGTGATGCTAAAGTAGTTGCATACTCAAGAAGTAGTCATAAAATACCTTTTGGTGTTGAAAAAGTTAGTGAAGATGAAGTTTTATCTTCTGATATTTTATATTTTTGCGTTGCAATTTCTTCCTTAGAGGAAGTATTAAAACGTGTTTCTAAAAGAATAAAGAAAGGAGCAATTATATTAGATACTTGCTCTGTAAAAACATATCCTGCAGCATGGTTGCAGGAGAATCTAAATAAAGATGAATATTGCTTAATTGCAACGCACCCAATGTTTGGCCCTGATAGCGCAAAGAATGGAATTAAAGGTCTTCCAATTGTTTTATGTCCAATTAGTGAAGATACGCGATATCAAGAGATTAAAGCTTATTTTGCAAAAATTGGTTTAGATGTGCTTGAAATGACTCCTCGTCACCATGATAAGGAAGCTGCTTACTCACAAGGTGTTACTCACTTCGTTGGACGTACACTAAGTGAGCTTGGAATGTGCCCAACTCCAATTGCAACTCAGGGCTATAAGTCTTTAATGACAATTGTTGAACAAACTTGTAATGACCCTATTACGCTCTTTTATGATTTGCAGCGTTATAATCCATATGCTAAAGAAATGAGATTATCCCTTCAAGTTGCAATTGAAAAGGTATTAAATACATTAGCTGAGCAGGAGGAAGGCCTTTGAAAGTTTGTGTATATACTCTTGGTTGTAGGCTTAATCAATGTGAGAGTGAAGCAATTTGTGATAGCTTCTTAAAAGAAGGATTTGAAATTGTAAAAGAAGATGAAGAGGCTTCATTATACATTGTTAACACCTGTACTGTAACAAGTAAAGCTGAGCAGAAAGCAAGAAGGATGATTAGAATTTTTGCAAAAAAAGGGGAGGCTGTAGTTGTTACTGGGTGCTATGCTCAGATGAATGAAAAGGAAATTAAGGCTTTAGGCGATAACATTATTTGTGTGCCATTAGTTAAGAAGGCTTCTCTTCTTCAGATGGCAAAGCACATTAAGGCATCTTTAATTTCAAATATGAGTGTGCTTGAAAGTGTTACTTCTTTTTCTGATATCGATACTTCAGTATTTAGCTATAACGCACAATCATTTTCTTATCACTCAAGGGCGTATTTAAAGATTCAGGAAGGTTGTGATAACGAGTGCGCATATTGTCGTGTACATGTTGCAAGAGGAAAGAGCCAATTTTTAGAGCCTGATGAAGTGATTAAGAGAGCATTGGAGCTTGAGAAATCAGGGTTTAGAGAGATTGTATTAACTGGTGTTAATTTAACTATGTATGACCATGATGGTGATGGTCTTGGTGGTGTTATTCTAAAGCTTTTACCAAAGCTTAGTGTTGATACAAGATTAAGGCTTTCTTCAATGGAGCCTGACCATATTGATGATAAATTAATTGAAGCTTGTTCCAATTTTAGAATGCATCCTCACTTCCATATCCCACTGCAAAGTGCAAGTGATAAGGTGCTAAAAAGAGTAAATAGAAAGTACAATGCGTCACACTTAGAGTGGGTTATTAAAGCTTTAAGAGAAGTTAAGGATGATCCATTTATTGCATGTGATGTTATTGCAGGTCTTCCAAGTGAAAGTGTGGAAGATTTTGAAATAACAAGGAGCTTTTTAGAAGAGAAGAAGTTTGCGGCATTGCATGTATTCCCATACTCTCCTCGTCCTGATACAGCACTTTTTGATGCAAAGGATAGAGTTGAAGAAAGAGTACGTGATGAAAGAGCTGCTATTTTAAGAGACCTTTCTGTGAAGCTAAGTGATGATTACATTAATCGTCAAATTGGGAAAAACTTAGAGGTTTTACTTGAGAGTAGAAAGAATGGCGCCTTCTATGGTACCACAGGAAACTATTTGAAGGTAAAAATTGATAATGTTCCTCTTTCAGCTCAGAGGGGACAGTTAGTAAAAGGACACCTTGCTAAGAAAGGATTATTTGTTGTAGATGAAAGCTGACTTTGATTCACCTAATGTCAGGAAAACTATTATTAAGCTTGCGCTTCCTATGATCGCAGCTCAATTTGTGAACCTACTATATTCTATAGTTGATAGAATCTTTATAGGTCACATCCCTGGAATAGGTCCAATTGCTTTAACAAGTGTTGGACTATGCTTTCCTATTATTCAAATAGTTGCTGCTTTTACAAACCTTTATGGTTTTAATGGAGGAAGTCCTCTTTCTAGTATTGAAAGAGGAAAAGGAAACTTAAAGGAAGCTGGGTTAATAATGGGTAATAGCTTTGCGCTATTAGTAATTACAGGTGTAGTATTAACGCTTTTAACTGAAATCTTTGCATCTCCATTACTATTTATCTTTGGTGCAAGTGATAAAACAATAAACTATGCACTTTCATACCTTAGACTTTATGCTATTGGATTTACATTTTCATTAATTGCAACCGGAATGAATGCCTTCATCAACAGCCAAGGCTTTTCAAATGTTGGAATGAAAACAGTATTAATAGGTGCGCTATTAAACTTTATTTTAGATCCTATTTTTATCTTTATCTTTGGTTGGGGCGTAAGAGGAGCTGCCTTAGCAACTTGTATTTCTCAACTTGTTTCTGCACTTTGGGTATTAAAGTTCTTAACTAGCAGTGAGCCGATATTAAAACTTAAAAAGAGTGATATGGTACTTGAGAAAAAGAGGGTAAAAAGTATTGTTACACTTGGAACAAGTGGCTTTATTATGGGTGCAACAAACTCTGCTGTACAAATTGTTTGTAATAGAATGGCTTTAATGTATGGTGGAGACATCTTAGTTGGTGCTTTTACAATTATTAATTCTGTTAGAGAGATATTCTCAACTCCTGTAAACGGATTAACAAGTGCAACAAGTCCAGTAATGAGTTATAACTACGGTGCTAAGCGCTATGATAGAGTAATGAAGGCTAGTAACTTTGCAATTATGGTTTCTGCTACATTTTCTACCATCTTTGCACTTTCTATTGAGTTATTTCCTAATATCTATATTTCATTGTTCTCAAGTGACCCTACGATGCTAGATGTTACAGCTAGAGCTATGAGAATATATTTTTCACTCTTTGTATTTATGAGTTTTCAACAAGTTGGACAAAGTACCTTTGTTGCACTTGGAAAAGCAAAACACGCAATATTCTTTTCACTATTTAGAAAGATAATTATCGTAGTTCCACTTACAATACTTCTTCCACTATTTATGGGAAGTGATGGTGTAGTTGCCGCAGAACCAATTAGTAACCTCATTGGAGGTATGGCAAGCTACCTCACAATGAGATTAGTAACTAGTAAGGAATTTAAGAAGTCTTCTTCTTAAGACGTTCTGTAATAATAATTTCAGGGTCTGGGATCATAACACGGGAGTTTGCTGGAATAGAGGTTTTAATCCAACAAGATGAACCTATTGTTGTGTTATCACCAATTGTAATATCTCCTAGAACTGTCGCATTAGCATATATGGTAACGTTGTTTCCAATGGTTGGGTGTCGCTTTGCACCTTTTAAAAGCATTCCGCAACCATCCTTTGGAAATGAAAGAGCACCAAGAGTTACACCTTGATAAATTTTAACATTGTTACCAATTACAGTAGTTTCACCAATTACAACACCTGTTCCATGGTCGATGAAAAAGCTATCCCCAATTGTTGCTCCTGGGTGGATATCAATACCTGTTTCTCTATGCATTAACTCATTCATCATTCTTGGAACAAGCGGAACCTTTTCTTCAAATAATAGGTGTGCAACTCTATGAACTGCTAATACCTTTAAAGCAGGGTAACATAGGATTATTTCATGTTGGCTTCGGGCAGCAGGGTCACCTTTGTAACCTGCTTCAGAATCTTTTTTTATTTTGGTTCTTATTTCAGGAAGTTTTCTTAAAACTTTATCTATTATTTCTTCAACTTTTGTCTTTGCATCATCCTCACTCATTCCTTCATAAATAAAAGCAAGTCTTGCTTGATCTGTGAGGATAGAAACAAAATTATTCATTTCACTTTTTACTGCACATTCAAGTGATAAACAGCAATTGTTTTTACCTCTTCCAGGAAATAACAGCTCCATTAAGGATGATATTAATTTTGAAACATCTTCCATCCTAGGAAGTGCTGTTAAGCCCTGGAAGTGGTGTGACCTCTTTACTCTATCAAATGAAGCTAAATAGTCGTTTACATAATTGTCGATATTCATGAACCGAAATTTAACACCAAAATGAAAGAATAAAAAGATGTTATTCTTCGTTTTCTTCTAGTAGTTTTACTACCTGTCCTCTAAGTTTGTATGAAACAGTTGCACTTACGATCATTTTTAAAACATCGCCAACAATAAATGGTACTAAGCCAGCACTTAAAGTTTTAGCTATTGTTAGGTGTCTTGAATAACCAAGCCAAAATAAACCTGGAATGTAAATTGCTACATTTGCTAAAAAAGAGGCAAGTAAAAAATACCAAAATGGATATTTCTTATCTTTTTTTAGCATTATTCCTGCGACAATTACTGCTGGAAGAAGACCAATTAAATATCCTCCTGTTGGTCCTGTTACTGCTGCAATACCACCACCTGAGGTGAAAATAGGAAGACCAATAATACCTAAAAATAGGTAAACTAAGATTGAGGAAACACTAACTGAAAGTGGAAGTAGTAATCCTGAAATAAGGGTAAATAACGTTTGTAGTGTTATTGGTACTGGTGGAATTGGAATTTTGATAAATGCACCAACTGCTGTTAGTGCGGCAAATAGTGCGATTGTTACAGTTTTTAAAATCTTTGTTCTGTTCATTGTAAACCTCTCTAAACTGAAAACTAGTTTACAAATCTGATAATATTTTGTCTATCCCCATTTTTATAAATAGTCTATTATTTAGTTATGTCAACAAAAGAAGAAGTATTAGCAATTTTAAATCGTAATAAAGAAGATTATATTTCAGGCGAAGATATGGCTCAAATTCTAAATGTAAGTAGAGCTTCCATTTGGAAGGCTGTGAAAGCCCTTGAGGATGATGGTTATATTATTGAGGGAATAACTAAGAAAGGATATAGATTAGTTTCTACTGATATACTAAACCAAGAGGTATTAGAAAAATTAATTGCTATCCCTGTCTATTACTACAGTGAAATTGATTCAACAAATACAGAGGCAAAGAGGTTAATTAACAAAGGCATTAAAGCTCCATTTGTAGTAATTAGTGAGCTTCAAACTGGTGGTAGAGGTAGAAGGGGTAGAGCCTTCATCTCTGATAAAGGAGGAACTTATTACTCTTTGGTTGTTAATAACGATAATACCTTCGATACAGAAAGTGTTACTACCAGAGCTTCTTTAGGAACAGTTGATGCAATTGATTCACTTGGCTTTGATACTCAAATCAAGTGGGTTAATGATGTTTATTTAAATGGTAAAAAGTGTGTTGGTATCTTAACTGAGGGTGTTCTTTCAATGGAGGAAAATAGGATCAGTGAAATAATTATTGGTATTGGAGTAAACTTTGGTACTAAAAACTTTCCTGATGAGTTAAAAGATATTTGTGCATCTCTTTTTCCTGATGGAAATACTCCTATTTCAAGAGCAGAATTTTTAGCAAGGCAAATAAAGTGTGTAATAAATACACTTCATGAAGATGATTATATTAAGCGTTATAGAGCAAAATGCTTTGTGATTGGACTTGATTTAAATGTCATTAGAGTCGATAAAACAAAAAGAGCTAAATGCTTAGATGTTGATGACAATGCTCACTTAGTTGTTCAATATGAGGATGGCCAAATTGAACACCTCTCAAGTGGGGAAGTTACAATTCGCTCCTGTTGAGAAAAATCTCTTGATTATATATATTTACATTTGGAGTTACTATGTTACAGAAAATAAAGAATCAATGGAAAGAATTGGTTGAAAATGAAGTAAAAGCATTTGCTCAAGAGAAGGGCAGTGATATAGATGTTGATATTCAAGTGCTCACTCCTCCAAAGCCTGAGATGGGTGATGTTGCTTTTCCTATGTTTGCTTTCTCAAAGGCATTAAAGTGTGCACCAGCATTAATTGCAGCTGAAATTAAAAATCGTCTTGAAAAAAGAGATAATCTTCCTTCTGGGGAGCTTTTAGTAGCAGGACCATATTTAAATTTAAAATTAAATACTTCAAGTCTTGCAAATGATTTATATAAAAAAGTAATGGAAGAAGGTGATGATTATGGTAAAAACCTTTCCCTTGCTGGAAAAAAGGTCATGATTGAGTTCTCCTGTCCTAATACTAATAAGCCACTTCACCTTGGCCACATGAGAAATGACTCACTTGGTATGAGTGTTTCTGAAATCTTAAAGGCTAATGGTGCCGAGGTTATGAAGGTTAATTTAATTAACAATAGAGGTGTCCATATTTGTAAGAGTATGTGGGCTTATAAGACCTTTGGTGGTGATGAAACACCTGAATCAACAGGTGAAAAGGGTGACCACTTCGTAGGTAGGTACTACGTTAGATATGCTCAATATGAAAAAGAGTGTGTTGAAAAGGCTTTAGTTGGTCACGAAAATGATTCAGAAGAAATTCGTGAAAAGATTAAAGCTGAGGTTCAAGCTAAAGCAAACCAAGAACCACAGAGCATGCTCAAAAAGTGGGAAGATGGGGATAAAGAAGTTATCGAGCTTTGGCAGAAGATGAATGGCTGGACTTTAGATGGCTTAGCTGAAAGCTATAAGAATATGGGTATTTCATTTGATAAATACTACTACGAGTCAAATACATATAAGCTTGGTAAGAGTGAAGTAATGAAAGGTCTTGAGAAGGGTGTTTTCTACCGCGAAGAGGATGGTTCTGTACAAGTTGATCTTACCAACATTGGTCTTGATAAAAAGGTATTATTAAGAAAGGATGGTACTTCTATTTACATCACTCAGGACTTAGGAACAGCTGTTTCAAGACATGAGGACTATCCATTTGATTCATTAATTTATGTTGTAGCTTCAGAGCAACAATATCACTTTAAGGTCTTATTTCAGTGCTTAAAGCTTTTAGGATACTCCTGGGCTAATGAGCTACACCACCTTTCCTATGGAATGGTAAATCTTCCAAATGGAAGAATGAAGTCTAGAGAGGGTACAGTTGTTGATGCAGATGACTTACTTGCAAACCTTTCTGAACTTGCTAAAGCTGAAATTGTTGAAAAAGAAAGAGAAAATATGGTAGGGGATATCGATGAAACAGCAAGAAAGATTGCTCTTTCAGCACTTAACTACTACCTATTACAGGTAAGCCCTCAAAAGGATATGATCTTTAACCCAGCTGAATCTATCGCATTCTCTGGTAATACTGGACCATATTTACAGTACATGGGTGCTCGTATTTCTTCTATGCTTTCTAAGTTTGAGGAAGTAAAGGCTGACTATGAAGGTGTTGAATTTAATTCAAGTCTCTTAACTATCGATGATGAAAAGGCTTTAATTAAGCTTATTTCATCCTTCCCTGAAATTGTTAAGAAGGCAGCTGATGGCTACGACCCAAGTATTATCTGTTCTCTTTTATATGATATTAGTAAGACATTTAGTCATTACTATCATGATAACCAGATATTAAAGGCAGAGACTAAAGAATTAGTTGTTGCAAGAATTAGCCTTGTTAAGATGGTTCAGCAAGTATTAAAGAATGCCTTTAAACTTGTTGGTGTTCCTTTCTTAGAGTCAATGTGAGAAAGATGAAACAAAACTATTAATAAAGTTTTCACTCTCTCCTTTCTTTAAGCTATCCTTAGCGGTAGCTGAAAAGAGACGGGAGAGTAATTTTTTATCATTAAAAAATAACTTTTTTCTTTCAATTAAGTTATCAATTACTGCATCTGATTGTGCATCGATCATTAAATCAAGGGATGATGAAATATTTAATGCCTCATCATCTACCATATAACGCTGCTCAAGAAGTGATAGATATGGAGCAAACTCTCTATCTTGATAAATCATATCCCAGTGCTCATATACAGCATTAAGAACTTCCTCTGCTGAGAGTGAGAAATCAATATAGAAGGTAAACTTTGTAAGTAGTTTCTTTGCATTCTCATAGAGGGCACTAATAATATCTTCCTTTGAGTTAAAGTGATAGTATATTGATGCTTTCTTTACACCAAGCATTTCTGCTAAAGAGGAAAGAGTTAATTTATCATATCCTTCAGTACTAATAATGTTTATTGCCTTTAATAAAATATCATTTTTAGTCATAAAGATATTTTACCTAACGTTCGTTAGAATTACAATTGAAAAAAGATGTAAAAATAGTTAAAAAAATTAAAAACCATGTTGTGGTATTTTTAGAAAATCTTAATAATACTCAAAGATTAAACAAATAGAGGATACTTAGATATGTACGCACTCGTTGAAATTCTCGGCAAGCAGTATAAAGCTGTTGAAGGTGAAACACTGCAGGTCGATCTTCTCTCTCTCGCAGAGGGTT
>JAQYFM010000201.1 GCA_028723145.1 Spirochaetales bacterium
TTGCTCTTTTCCTGATTTATAAACAGGGAAAAAGGCTGATAGTGCAGAAAGAATTACAGCAAGTAGTGGAATAACGATAAATGATTGCCAATAAAACCCTGGTCGCATAATTAATGGAATTCTATATCCAATATCCATATCTGCTGAGAGGAGAGATGTTAAATCTATTCCATATTTAGAAAGAGGAATCATTACAACAACTGCAAGAAGAGCTCCTAACAAAGCACCTATTATTCCTGTTATAGTGCCTTCAATTACAAATTGGGTAATAATGGTTTTTCTCGAAAAACCTAATGCTTTTAGCATAGCTGTTTCTTTTCTTCTTTCCATTACAGCCATTATCATTGTATTTGATATCCCTGCTCCTGCAATAATGAATAGAAATAGAAGCATGACAAATGAACTTCCTTTATCTCCATTCATGATAGCCATAAGATCATCATTTACATCTTCATAGTATTTTGCTTCAAGATTCAGACCAATTATGTCTTGAATTTTTGATGCAAACTTTCTTGATGCAACTGAAGTAAGACCATCAGAAACGGCTATTTCTGTTACTCCTCCATCAAGAAGTAAATAGTTATTTAAATCATCTAAGCTTACAAAGACTTGAGACATGTTGACTTGAGGATCTTCTGAGTTAATTATTCCACAAACCTCTAGATCTATTGTTTCATTAAATCCCATTAAACCTGTAGTTGAAAGTGTTACTATATCTCCAACTTTAAGATGTAATTTATCTGCAATAATGGAACCTAAAACAATTTCATCTTCATTTTTTAACCAAGATCCATCAGAAATACTCTCACTTAACTTAAAGACAGCTTTATCTTTTTTACTATCAACACCAACTAAAATAGCATTTAGAGAAAATTCACTATCTTCTTTATCATTGTAGCTAATAATTTCACATACAGATTTATACCTAGGAGTATATGAAATCCCCATATTATCGAGCTTTTCAGATGCGTCTTTATAAAGTGAATAATCAATTAGAATATCTGTTGGTAATTCCTTTCTTTTTTCAAAATACCCAGGACTGTAGATAGTAACTTCTGAGCTTTCATAGGAAAGGAGGTTATATGTAGACATATCAAAAATGCCTCTAATAAGTCCATCAACCACAGTAGAAACTAGAACAGAAACTAATACAGCTATAATTGTAATAATTGTTCTTGTTTTGTAGCGGGCTAAGTTCCTTAGTGAGAGCTGTAAACTCCTTAACATCCCTTATCCTCCACAACCTTTCCGTCCTTTAAGATTATTACTCTTTCTACATTTTCCAAAACCTCTTGGTCGTGAGAAGAATAAATTATAGTTAATCCATATTTGTGACTTAAATCAGATAACAGAGCTAGGATGAGCTGACTATTTTTGCTATCAAGATTAGCAGTTGGTTCATCTGCTAAAATAATTCTAGGTTTTCTAACAATTGCTCTAGCAATAGAAACTCTTTGCTGTTGTCCTCCAGAAAGCTGACCTGGACGTCTATCTTCATACCCTTCAAGTCCTACTGCTTTGAGTGCTTCTTTTGCTGCTTGCTTTGGATCTTTAATTCCAATTTTGTTCATCTCTTCCTTATTAAGAGGTTTAAAAGCAAGTTCAACATTTTCAAGTGCACTAAGAACTGGAATCAAATTATAACTTTGGAAGATAAAGCCAAGATTTAACTTCCTGTAAGTAGTTTTTTCTTTTTCACTCATCTTAGCAATGCTATTATTATCAATGATAATATCTCCAGATGTAATGCTATCAAGGGTACCAATTAAGTTTAATAAAGTAGTCTTTCCAGAGCCTGACGCACCACTAAAGGCAACTATTTCATGATCTTTTATTGTTAAATTTATTTCATCAAGAGCGTATACGTCCTCTTCACCTGTTTTATATATTTTTACAAGAGATTTTATTTCTATCATAGTTATCTCTCCTTATAGATAAAATTTTATCGATATCTTGTATCATTGCTTTGCAAATAATTATTTGTCAAGACTAACGTTTTATTTAAAATAATGTTTCAACAAATGAAATGTTATTATAGCTACCTAACGATAGGTAGTCAATCAAATATCATAATATTTATGGTAAAAACCATGTGAAATACACCTTATTTTATTGCTATTTGATTGTCAAACTTTTCTAAGTCTGATAATTAACTACTAAGGTCGTTAGTCTACACTGACAAAGAAATAAATGTATATTAACATTTAATTAAATGAGTCTCTTAGGGGGAACCATGAAAAAAATAATTACTCTATTATTAGTTTTAAGTTTAGCTTTTTCTTTATTTGCAGGGGGTTCTGCAGAAAAAAATGAAACAGTTAAAAAAGATATAATAACAATGGCTATTCCAGTTGATCCAGATGGGTTAGATCCTCAGTTAACTGCATCTGCTAGTACATTCCAAATATCAAGCAATATCTATGAGACATTAATCACTGTTGATGATAAAGGTGAAATAATACCAGCTTTAGCAAGTTCTTGGAGTGTAAGTGAGGATGGGTTAGCAATAACCTTTGTCTTAAGAGATGGAGCTGTTTTTTCTAACGGAAATCCTTGTGATTCTTTAGCTGTTAAAGCTTCCTTTGATAGATTAACAAGTGATATTAGTGTTAGACGTGCAGATTATTCATTTATCACTTCAATTGAAACTCCAAATGCAAATACTATTGTATTTAAAATGGACAAATTAAATGTTGCGGCTCTATCATCATTTGCATATCCATGGGCTGCAGTTGTAGATGCCTCAGCAGAAAACTTAAGAAATAAACCTGTAGGTACAGGTCCATATGTATTAACCTCTTGGACTGCTCAGCAGGATTTAGTATTAGATTTAAACAAAGATTATCCATATGAAGTAAAAAATGAAGGTGTAAGGTTTGTCATTATGCCTGATTTAACTGCTGAAATTACAGCATTAAATGCGAAAGAGGTTGATTTAATTTTAATTACAGGTGACCTTGCTTCTGCTGTTGAAAATAAGGGTTACAACATCATTAGTGTTGCTGGTAATGGTTTACAGCTCATGGCAATGAACTCATCAAATAAAGCATTAAGTGATATCAGAGTACGACAGGCTATTAACTATGCTGTAAATAAGGATGAAGTTATTGAAGCTGTATGGTGGGGCTATGGTAAAAAGATAGGTTCTCACTTTCCTGTTGTCTTAAAGGACTATGTAGACTACTCAGAAAACTATTCTTACAACCCTGAAAAAGCCAAAGAACTTTTAGCTGAAGCTGGATATGCAAATGGATTAACACTACGTATGGATTTACCAAAGAACTATCAAGAGTATGTAAATGCAGGTATTGTTATTGCCCAATCATTAAAGAAGGTTGGTATCACGGTTGATATTAACATTGTTGAATGGGCTTATTGGCTTAGTGAAGTTTATGTAGGAAGAAACTATGATTTAACAGTAGTTGGACACACTGGACGCTTGGACCCATATGCACTACTTGTAAAGTACCTTTCTTATGGTAATGAAAACTATTTTAACTATGCTAATAGTGAAGTTGATGCGTTACTTGAAAAATATCAGAGTGAACTTAAGGATAGTAAAAGAAGTGAGTATGTTAAACGCATACAGGAAATCTTAGCTAACGAGGTTCCAGCACTATATATTCAAGATCCTATTCAGATATTTGTTGCTCAGAGTGACATTTTTGGATTTAAAGCTTATCCTATTAATATCTATCAGATGAAGGAAGTATATAGGACAAAGTAATGCTTAAATACGCACTCAAAAGGTTACTATCGTCGCTTGCGGTCATCTTCTTTGTAACTCTAATTACTTTTTTTGTAATTTCTGTTATTCCAGGGGACCAAGCTATCCTTGCATTAGGGCTTGATGCTACACAGGAAAGCCTAGACACATTACGCTCCTCTCTAGGACTAGATAGACCTTTTGTAGTTCGTTATTTTGAATGGCTTGTTGATGCAATAAAATTAAACTTTGGATATTCTGCGGTATATGGAGAGAGTGTAGTAAAGCTTATAGCATCACGTCTCCCTGTTACATTTTCGCTAACTGTATTTTCAATATTAATTGCCTCAATTTTCTCTTCTCTTCTTGGGTTAATCGCAGCTTTAAATAAAGGTAAGGTGTCAGACGGAATAATAAGAACAAGTGTTCTAGTTATTTCATCACTTCCTTCCTTTTGGGTTTCACTAATCGCATTAATAGTGTTTTGTGGGAAATTAAATTTGTTCCCTGTAAATGGATATATTGCTCCAAATGAAAGCTTTTTTGGCTTTTTAAGGAGTATTACATTAGCATCCTTCATCCTTGCTTTTGGAGAGCTTGCTTTAATGACAAGAATGTTTCGCTCCTCCCTTGTAAGGTCACTTGCTGATGATTATATGATTAGCTGTGATGTTAAGGGACTAAAACGAAGTAGGGCGCTACTACACTATGCAGCACGAAGTGCAATAATTGCTCCAATAACACTAATAGGAAACCAGGCTGCAAAGTTATTTGGTGGTACCGTAATTGTTGAGACAGTATTTTCTCTTCCAGGTATTGGAAGACTGTTATTAGTTTCAGTTGAACAGCATGATATTGCTCTATTAGAAGGTGTTGTACTTTTTATTACATTAATGGTTGTCCTTATGAACTTCTTAACAGACATGTCAGTCGCTCTTGCTGATCCTCTAATAAGATTATCAGGAGGAGAAGCAAAGTGAAAAAACGAAATTACTCTTTATATGTAGGTTTATTCCTAATTTCAATAATAGTACTACTTTTTGTTTTATCATTTATATATCTACCATATTCAGTTGATGAAATGGATATTAAAAATAGATTTGCTCCTCCAAATGGAGAACATTTACTTGGTACTGACCACTTTGGAAGAGATATCTTTTCTAGAATTTTGGTATCCACTCGTTCTGCTCTTTTAGTAAGTGTTTCTTCTGTTTTAATTGGTGCAACATTTGGCTTGATATTAGGGGCAATTGCAGCATTATCACCTATTGCTATAGAAACAATAATAATGCGTTTTGTTGATGCATTAATGGCGTTCCCTGGAATATTATCAGCAATGATGCTATCTGCTGTGTTAGGCAAGGGTGTAATTAATGCAAGTATTGCAATATCCTTCTTTATGGTTCCGGTATTTGCAAGACTTTCATATTCAATGATTTTGGAAAATAGGAAAAAGGGATATGTAAAAGCTGCTAGAAGCTATGGAGCTTCCACTGTTAGACTAGTTGTATTTCATATGCTTCCTGATATGTTTACAAGATTAATTACTCAGCTATCAGCCTCAATCGGAACAGCTATATTAACTGAATCATCACTATCATTTTTAGGACTAGGAATACAGCCGCCTGGTGCAAGCCTTGGCTTGATGCTTTCAGAGGCTAAAGGATATGTACTTACAAAGCCATATCAAGCTCTCTGCCCTGGAATTGTTCTTTCAATTGCTGTCTTAGGGTTCTGTATGCTTGGGGATGGAATAAATTCATATTTGCAAGGAGATATATCCTATGAATGATATCCTTGTGCTTGATAAATTATCTGTTTGTGATGATAAAAGAGTCTTATTAAAAGATGTATCTCTTTCTTTAAAGGAAAATGAAACCATAGCCTTCATTGGTGAGTCTGGATCAGGAAAAACAATTACTTTAAAATCTATCTTAGCTATTTTACCTGAGGATGTTAAAAGAGCATCAGGAAGTGTATATCTCTGTGGAGAGGATATATATAGCTTAAAAAATAGTAAAAAGAGGAGCTTCTTAGGTCAGCACATCGGCTTTGTAGCTCAAAATACAGTTAACTACCTCCATCCTCTCTTAAGAATTTCAACTCAAATGACAGATGGGTATATCACTTATAATGGAAAGAAGAGTAAGAAGGAAGCATATGAGAAAGCTTATCAATTACTCTTAAGTGTAGGGATAACAGACCCTGAAAGAGTATTATCATCTTATCCATCTCAACTATCTGGTGGTATGAAGCAGAGAGTAAATATAGCAACAGCTTTAATGATGGATCCTTGTTTATTACTTTCTGATGAACCAACTACTGCTCTTGATAAGGTCGTTCAAAAGCAAGTTATTGATTTATATTTATCACTACTTAGTAAAAGGAATATTTCTCTAGTTCTAGTCAGTCATGACCTTTTCTTTGTTAGTAAAATTGCTGATAAAATAGCGGTATTCTATTCTGGTCAAATTGTTGAATTAGGACAAAAGAATGAGATATTAAATACCCCAATGCATCCATACACTAAAGCTCTTTTAGCTCTCTCTCCATCAATGGATATGGATAAGGGTAAACCTTTACAAGAAATTAAAGGTTATATCAGTGAAGAAGATAGACTACGTCCAGGATGTCCATTCTTTTCTCGTTGTCCTCATGCTACTAAAAAGTGTGAGAGTGTGGTTGATCAAGTATTTGTTTCTCCTACTCATAGCGTAAAGTGTACTTTAATATAGGAGGCAAAACTATGATTCTTGAAGCTACTGCAATTACTAAAGATTTTAAAATTAAACAAAAGAAGTTTAGAGCTCTTGAACGAGTATCCTTTTCATTAAATGAAAAAGAGGTACTTGGAATAGTAGGTGAGTCAGGATCTGGAAAGACTACTCTTGGAGAGATAGTAGGGGGATTACAATCTCCTACCTCTGGTTCTGTTTATTATGATGGAAAGGATATTTCATTATTAAGTGGTGAGGATAAACACACCTTTAGACGCTCTGTACAATTTATTTTCCAATCTCCAAAGGAAACAATGAATCCTTACTTTACAATTAAGAGTATTCTTTCAGAGCCATTAAAGATTAATTATAAGGGTATTAGTAAGGACGAAACTGAAAGAATGGTTTGTGAAATGTTAGTTAGGGTTGGTATGGATCCAAAGAATACCTTAGCTTATAGACCTTCTCATTTTTCAGGTGGACAGCTTCAGCGAATAGCTATTGCAAGAGCATTACTACTAGATCCTAGAGTATTAATTTGCGATGAATGCACATCCTCCTTAGATGTATCTCTTCAAGCACAAATTTTAAATTTATTAATTTCCTTGAAAAGAGAAATTGGTGTT
>JAQYFM010000202.1 GCA_028723145.1 Spirochaetales bacterium
AGAGTTACAAAGTATATAAATTTCTTTAGCAGAGAGAATGTAATCTTTCTCTCTGCATTAATAGCTTTTAGTTTTTTTTCTACATTTTACTTCTGTTATAAGTAGAAATAAAAAAGGAGAAAAAGATAGAAAATGAAAAGAACTTAAAGGAAAGAAATCCTGTGAAGACTAAAGCATTTTCAAAAACAAAATCATTAGAGGTTTTAGTTGCTATTTTTTTAATGTGGAAATTAAAGAAGATAATATATGTAATAATTGGTTTTGAAAGCCAAGCTTAGAGTGATAAGCATATGGATATTTTGCACTGTTAATTTATGATTGGCAATTTTCTTTAAATATAATTTCATACAAATAAGTCTATATATTATATGCAAGGCATTTGAAGAAATTAAAATTAATGCAAGGAATAAATGAAAACACAATCTTTTTTGAATTAACTCATGAAGACTTGCTTACAAGAGAAATAGCTGCATAATATTACTGTCTCTGATATTTTAAATTGAAAAGAGAATTCGTTGAAAAATAAAAAAACTGCTACATGTTTATTTTCCCATGTAGCAGTATCTTTTATGCTAGTGCTGCTTCAAGTTGAGCTTTTGCTTCTGCTAAGGTTTCATCATATTGCTTTTGTAGTCTTTCAAGCTGTTGGTTTGCAATCTTTAAAAACTCAGGATCATTTTCAAGTGATACTGGGACGTCTTGTCCATATTGAGCTTTAAGTTGAGCTGCTTTTTGACTAAGCATTGGAGCAAATTGTTCTTTTAATTGATCTACTAGTTGTTTTCTATGTTCTGGAAATTGCTTACAAAAACCTACAATTTGATTAGCAAGTTCCATGATATTTTGATTAGAACCACAACAAAGAGAAATAAGGTATAAAATTCTTTCATATCTATCTGTAAGTACTGTATCTGATGCAAGAGTGAGATTTTGTAGTGCAGTAAGCTTTAAAGCCTTTTTTACTGCATCATCGTCATTGATAGCCTTTAAATCATCAACTAATGATTCACCTTTATTTTCTTCATCATTTAAATAAGCACCTGCACAAAGGCGAGCCTTCTTAATATTCTCATCTTTCTTTAATTTTTCTCTATCTATTTGAATATTTTCAGTTCTTTCTAAAGCTATTTCCCAAGCTGATTTTATTTTTGCCATTTTGGCCTCCAAGGACAAAGATATATGATTTTAAAAAAAAGTCAAAGATGGGAGTGGATTATTGAGCAATAAGTGATTACTCTTTTGTTATGGAAAACGAATGGATATATGCCTTAGACATTTTTGGCACTGTAATATTTGCGATCACGGGTGCTGTTAAAGGTGTTAGAAACCGCCTTGACTTCTTGGGTGTAATTGTATTTGCAATTACAGTTGGTTGTGCAGGTGGAATGGTTAGAGATTGTCTAATTGGAGCAACTCCAGTAGCTTCATTCTCTAATAGTTTATATTTAGTATCCTGCATCATAACAGGAGTATTAGTATTCTTTTTAGCTCCTTGGGTAGTTGGAAGGTGGAGAATTATTCTTTTTTGTGATGCAATAGGACTAGGTGTTTTTACTGCACTAGGTGCTCAAAAAGCTCTATCATTAGGGATTGGCCCTGTTGGACAGATTTTTGCTGGAGTAATAGGTGCTGTTGGAGGAGGTGTATTAAGAGATGTTTTTTCCAAGGAAGTTCCTGCAGTGCTTACAAGTGACTTCTATGCCTCAGCCTCAATTATTGGGGCAGTAATATTCGTTATCCTTGAGAAATGTAGCATAGCACCAATATTAAATTTCTTTATTACTATGAGTTTTATTACTATCTTGAGACTATGTGCTATGCATTATCATATTCACTTACCTGTAGCAAGAATGGTAGGTGAGGAGAAGAAAAAATGACTGAAAAGTATTACTATGAAAAGCCATATTTAAAAGAATTAGAAGCAACCGTTACTTCTATTTGTAAAAAAGGACTTATCCTTGATAGAACAATTAGTTATCCAGAAGGAGGAGGACAACCTGGGGATAGAGGATTTATTAATGGTATTCCTTATTCTGATACCATCCATGATGGTGATGATATTATCCATATAATGTCTGATTCTTCATCTTTTAATGTTGGGGATAAAGTTACTATTCATTTAGATTGGGATCATAGATATGACTATATGCAGCAACATACTGCTCAGCATTTACTTTCTGGTATTTTGTTTAATAACTATCAAATTGGTACAGTATCTGTTCATCAAGGAGAGGATATTTTAACAATTGAAACTGATTCATCTTTTATTAGTGATGAAACACTTTTAAAGGTTGAAAGTGATGCAATTGATGCAATAAATCAAAACCATAAGGTTTATTATCAAGAAATGAGTCATAAGGAAGCTGAACAGCTTGGTTTAAGACGCTCTATAAAGGTTGATGGAGATGTAAGGATTGTTGTTATCGAAGGTGTCGACAAAATTGCATGTGGAGGCTTGCATGTAGACAAAACCTCTGAAATAAAAGAGTTAAGCTATGCAGGTTCTGAAATGATAAGAGGACATGTTAGAACTATTTGGAGAACCGGAGATAGAGCAAGGAGAAAGCGCCTTAATGATGCTGAAAGCGTAAAAAAGATTTCAGCTCTTCTTTCAAGTCCTGAAAATAAAGTAATAAATGCTACAGAAAAACTAATTAACGAATTAAAGGATTTAAAGATTAAAAATAGGGTGCTTGAGGAAAATGCTGCTATGGATTATTTACAATCAAAGCAAGAAAACGTATTTTCTACACCTTATAGCTTAAATTCTTTTATTCCAAATTTAAAAAATGGTGAATATTTTATAACACATCTTGATAATGACCGCCTTGGATGGTTATTTTATGGTCTTGATAGTAGATTTAGTTTGATAAAGGCTAAATTTAAAGAACTAGGAATAAAAGGTGGTGGTAGAGAGCCTCTTTATCAAGGAGTTTGTACGAGCCTTGATGAAGAGCATCTACTTGAGGAAATTAAGGAGATTCTTAATTGAAAAAAGAAGATAATAAAGATGTGCATTTACCTTGGGGTAAAATATTAATCATAGGGTTCATCCCTATGGTTTTAATTTTTGCAGGATTCTTTTATGTAGTGAAGTATATAGGTATAGATAATTATAAATGGATAGTAGATTTTGTTGATGAGAAATTCGGACTATTTGGAATTTTTATCTATGTGTATATTGTTGATCTTTTTATATTACCGCTTTCCCCTGACTTTGTTTTTCCTATTGTCGCCGCAATGGATTGGTATAAAGTAGTACCTTTGATTGGAATTGCTTCATCTCTTGGAGGTATTACAGGTTATTGTGTAGGAAGATTATTGCAGCACATTCCCTTCATTGCAAGAATTAGTATGAAAGCAAAGGATAAATGGGGCTCATACATCAAAAAATACGGAGTATTATTTGTAATACTTGCAGCCTTACTTCCTATCCCTTTTTCTACTGTATGTATTGCATCAGGGGTAATGAATTTAGATAGTAGGAAAGTTGTTCCTGCCTGCTTTGCAAGAGTAATAAGATTTGGTGTTTTCTTCTTTCTTTTTAAATTTGGATTAGTTTTAGTATAAAGTAATGGCCGCAGCTCGCGGCCAAATAATCATATTCGAGAGATGACTAAATCACAACGCTTAGAAGCATCACCAGTGTAAAGAGATGCATCCATATACTCTTTTATTTCATCTGTAGTCATGAATGCGTTAATTTCACTACGATTACATAGATAAGTAAGAAGAGGATTATCCTTTCCTGCTTGAACCTCAGCCCATGCTTTTAAGCTTTCCTCTCTAATAACCTCATGCATTTCTTGTCTATTAGCACCTCGTTTACCAAGCTCCATTAATAATCTTTCTGTTGCACTAAATAGGCCATAGGAAGCAAGTAAGCGCTCGATACCAGATTTATGAATTTGCATTCCAGAAACTACTCTATTTAAGGTACTTAAGCATTCATCTGTAGCCAAGAAACACTCTGGAAGAATTATTCTTCTATTTGCAGAATCGTCTAAGGTACGCTCTAAAAATGTTGTAACACTGTTTTGCCATGCAACATTGTATTGTGCTGAAACAAATCTTGTGAGAGAGTCTATTTTTTCACAGTTGATAGGATTCCTCTTAAATGGCATAGCAGAAGAACCAACTTGTTTTTTACCAAATGGTTCAGACCATTCTCCAATTGGAGGGGACTGCATGATTCTAAAATCAGCTGCAAATTTATACATTGTTGCACAAATAGAAGAAAGTACAGCTATTACTCTTAAATCTTGCTTTCTAGTATAAATCTGAGTTGCAGCATCATATGCTTTAATTCCAAGTTCATCCATCACTGCTTTCTCAAGCTCAATGGCAGAAAGTTCGCTTCCATTTACAAGCTCACAGTAGCTAGCTGCAGTACCAACTGCACCCTTTAACCCCTTTCCTCTAATGCTGTCAAGGACAAATTCTAATTCTTTCCTATCATCGATTAGGTCTTGAAGAGTTTGAGAAAAACGATAGCCAACAGTAGTAATTTCAGCAGGTTGAAGGTGTGTAAATGCCATGCAAGGAACATCTTTATATTCTTCAACCTTTGTTTTAAATGTGTTTATTAATTCATCAACACGAGAGATGATAATATTAAGAGCTTCCTTTAGTCTAACAGCATCCATGTTGTCTAAAATATCCATGCTAGTTGCCCCAAGGTGGATTATTGCCCCTGCATTAGGACACTGTTCTGCATAGGTTTTAATTTCTGCCATTAAATCATGCTTGATTTCATTTTCGATCTCAGTAGCTCTTGCAATATTTATATCATCTTTATGTGCTTCAAGTTCTGCAATTTGCTCGTCGGTGACTAATCCTGCTTTAGCTTCTGCCTTAGCTAAAGCAATCCAGATTCGTCTTAAAAGCTTTCTTTTATGAACCTCTGAGTAGATGTTTTTCATCTCCTCAGAGCCATAACGCCAAGTAAAAGGGGAAATAAAAGTATCGTGTGAGAATGTATTCATAGCTTCCTATCTAATAATTAATTGATCTCTTTCTGGTCCAACAGAGATATATGTGATGTGAGTATTTAACTTTTCTTCAATCATAAGAACATAATCTTTTGCTTTCTGAGGAAGTTCATCCCAAGTTCTGCACTTACTTGTATCACACATCCAGCCTTCCCATTCTTCATAAATTGGCTTAGCCTGTTCCTGAAGCTGAGTATTTGGAAGATATGTATAGTATTCTCCGTTAATCATATAACCTGTGCATACTTTAATGCGTTCAAATGTATCAAGTATATCAAGTTTAGTGAGTGCTAAATCTGTAATACCGTTCATATAGCAAGCATAGTCAGCAGCTACAAGGTCAAGCCAACCACAACGTCTTGGACGACCTGTTGTTGCACCATATTCCCCACCAAGATCTCTAAGCTTATCGCCATCTGCATCAAAGAGTTCTGTCATGTAAGGACCACCACCAACACTTGTTGAGTAAGCCTTTACTACACCAACAACCTTATTAATGTGTCTAGGAGCAATACCAGCACCAACTGTAGCACCTGCAGAGGTTGGGTTAGAAGAAGTAGTGTATGGGTAAATACCCCAGTCATTATCTCTCATAATTCCAAGCTGACCTTCTAGAAGAATCTTTTTGTTAGATTCAACAGCTTCTCTGATAATTGGAACAGTATCGATAATGTAATCACCAAATTGGTTCTTCCATTCTTTACAAACATCCATTAACTCATCAACTGTAAATGTTTTAAGACCGTAGTACTCAAGGTCTCTATTTTTCTTTGGAAGTAATAATTCAATTCTTTTTCTAAGCCAAGCTTCATCCTTTAAGTCGCCAGCACGAAGACCCATTCTTGCACCTTTATCACTATAACAAGGACCAATACCTCTCTTTGTTGTTCCAATCTTTTGATCTGAACTTCTCTTACTTTCTTCTGCACCATCAAGGAGAGTGTGGTATGGCATGATTAAATGAGCTCTTTCATCGATAAATACATTAGTAACACTTTCACCAGTTACCTTTTCAATGTTATTGATTTCTTCTCTCATAGTTGAGAAGTTAACGACAGTACCAGCACCAACAATATTCATTGTATTTTCATTAAAAACACCTGAAGGAATTATGTGTAGTGCAAATTTACCTTTATCATTTATTACTGTATGACCTGCATTGTCTCCACCTTGGAAACGGATTACAAGTTCAGCATCCTTTGCTAAATAGTCGACGACACGGCCTTTACCTTCATCGCCCCACTGAACACCTACAATTGCTGTAACATTACTCATTCTTAATTATCCTTTATCATTAAAAAGATATAGGAGGTCGAAAGACCTCCCCATAAATTATTTATTCATATTCTTAAGCATCTCTGCTTCGTTTGCAGTGTGCTCATCGATATCGATTGCATCCCATGGATATTTAATCCACATATCTTCGATTTCAAGAGCTGGATAATATCTCTTAATCTCAGGTGGGAATTCAACATCCTTCTTCTTGAGCTTGTTATGTAGTACAAGTACTGCAATCTCTTCAGGCTCGTAGCTTAATAACTCACCAACACAATATGCAAGTGTAGCTCTAGTATCATCAACTTCATCGATGAGTAAAATCTTTTTACCTTTAAGCTGTTCTGCTACTTCATCAATCCACTGAATCTTTGTAGGGTGAGTTTTATGCTTGTTATCCATTCCATAATATGAAATACCAACAGCATAAATAGGTCTGTTAATGAATGTTTTAATCATTCTTGCAGGGATAAAACCACCTGAACCAATTGCGACAATAACATCTGGATCAAAGCCACTTTCTGTTATTCTTTCAGCAAGGCCTTTTACAAGCTTGTGAACAGTGTTGTAACTAACATAGAACTTATCAGCGTCCATTATATATCTCCTTAGATTAGTGAACTGGGTACATTTCTGCAATGTAAGGAAGAGTTCTGTACTTTTCCTTATAATCAAGACCATAGCCTACTACCCAAACATCAGGAATAGTAAAGCCCATGTAATCAAGTTTTAAATCTATCTTATGTCTTTCAGGTTTATCAAGGAAGGTTGCAATCTTAACACTCTTTGCACCTCTAGTTGAGAAGTTTCTTTGAAGGTAAGCAAGGGTATTACCACTATCAAGAATATCTTCAACGATTAAAACATCTCTACCTGCCATATCCTCTCTGATATCCATGAGCATTCTTACGTTGCCTTGAACTTCACCTCTATTTCCATAAGAGGAAATTGCAATAAAATCTACAACATGAGGAATTGTAAGCTTTCTACAAAGATCTGAAAGGAAAATAAAAGAACCTTTTAATACTCCAATAAGAATTAAAGGTTCTTTAATATCTCTATAGTCGTGATTAATCTGAGCAGCTAATTCTGTTACTCTGCGATTGATTGTATCAGCGTCGATTAAAACTTGAGCTAAATCCTCTGTTAGTGGTGGGATTGTAAGTGATTTCGCCATTGAAAAACTCCTAAAGATTATTACAGAGCTTATGATATTGAAAAAAAATTATTTATAGAAGAGTAAAAAGCACTTAGTTTTTTAGAATTATTCAGACTTGCCTTGCTAATGATGCTATCTCAGGTGTAATATAATTACATCTTTTGAAAGACTCTACATCTGGGGAAAGTTAATGCATAATAAAATTGATATTCTAAAGGGGATGTATCTATCTCGCTTTTTTGAAGAAAAACTACAAAACCTCTTTGCTGAGGGTGCCCTGTATGGCACTACTCATTTAAATATAGGTCAAGAAGCTAGTCACTTTGGACTATGTCTTGCATTAGATTCAGCTGACTGGATAGTTCCAACACACCGTACTCATGGTTTCAATATTGCAAAGGGCTCATCAATTTTTAAAATGTTTTCTGAAATGCTTGGAAGTAAATATGGCCTTTGTAAAGGACTAGGTGGGTCAATGCACATGACCGATAAAGAAACCTGTAATGCAGGCTCCTCGGCAGTAGTTGGATCAGGAATAGCAATTGCTTCAGGTATTGCATTTGCTCTTAGAAGAGAGAATAAGAAGCAAATAGCCGTTGCTATTATGGGTGATGGAGCAACTAGTAGAGGTGTTACCCACGAGTGTATGAATCTTGCTTCGGTTTGGAACTTACCTGTAATGTTTTACTGTGAAAATAACCACTACGGTATGTCTGCTTCTGCAGAAAGAATGATAAGTACCTCAGATATATCATCTAGAGCTAGTGGTTATTCGATGAAGTCGTTCAAGTGTGATGGTAATGATTTCGATGCTGTTTTTGATACCGTTAAAAAGGCAAGAAGTTACATGATTAGTAACAGTGAGCCAGTCTTTGTAGAGGTAAATACATATCGCTATTGTGGACACTCTAAAAGTGATTCAAGAGTATATCGAAGTGCAGAGGAAGAAGCTGTTTGGAGAGAAAAGGATCCTTTAGTTTTATTTGAAAGAAGTCTTTCATTAGACAAAAATACAATTAGAAAGCTACGCTTAGAAGTAAAAGAATTTGTCGAAGCTGAATTTAATAAGGCTTATGAAAAGAAAGATGAAATCTTAACTTTAGAAGAAACTAAAGAGCTAGTATATGGAAAAGCTCCTGATATTCCTATCAGAAAAAGTGGTATGCATCCATCTACATATCGTTTAGCTATAAGAGAAGCTCTCTCTGAAATCCTTCAAGATGAAAAAGCAACATTAATTGGTGAGGATGTTGGGGTATATGGTGGATGCTTTGGGGTTACTGGTGATTTGTACAAAGAGTGTGGTGACCATATTTTGGAAACTCCTGTAAGTGAAGAAGCCTTTACTGGTATTGCAGTTGGTGCTGGTATAATGGGTCAAAGAGTAATTGAAGAGATTATGTATGGTGATTTCTTAACACTAGCAAGTGATGGACTAATTAACCATGCTGCTAAGATGAGATATATGTCTGCAGGTCAATTAAGTTGTCCAATGGTATTACGTACCCCAATTGGATCTGGAACAGGTCATGGTTCACAGCATACGCAATCACTTGAAGCAATGTTTTTAAATATTCCAGGTATTAAAGTAGTTGCACCTTCAGATCCTTTTACTGCAAAGGCCTTGCTTAAGAGTGCATACTTAGATCCTGATCCTGTACTTTTCTTAGAACATAAGGCTTTATATGGTAGCTCAGGGGAGTGTGGAGATGTATATTCTTCCTTCCCAATTGGTAAGGCTCAGTTATTAAGAAGTGGAGATGAAATAACAGTTATCTCGTACTCGAGAGCTACATTAACCGTTCGTAAGGCTTTAAGTGAGGTGTCCCGTAGTGTAGATCACATTGATTTAGTATCACTTAGACCAATCGATTTTGAGACAATAAAAAAGAGTGTGTTAAAGACAGGAAAGGTAATATTAGTTGAGGATCCAACTTTCTTTGGTTCTGTTATGGCTAGTGTTGCGGCCGCTATTAGTTGTGATGAAGAGTGCTTTAATGCTTTGAAGGCTCCGGTAAAATGTGTATATGGGGAGGATACTCCAATTCCATTTTCACGAGAACTTGAGCGCGTAGTAGTTCCTCAGTCCTATGAGCTTGTAGATATTATTTCATACTTTTAAGCATCCTTAAGAATTCTATATATTGGATACTTTTAATTTTTGTTAATTCCAATTAATATGGATGTACTTGTTTTGTTAATAAAATGGAGAACATTTTTATGGATATCGATGTAAAGAATCTGCATCCACTTGAAGTCAGACTTCTTAGAGCTGTGAAAATGGGGGAAGATATTACCTCTGATCGCATCATCAAAGAGCTTGATTACAAAGTAGGACAGTGCAACCAGGCATTCAGCTGGCTCTCAGCTAAAGGTCTTATTAGCGAGAAGAGTAGAGAAAAGTATGCCTATTATGAACTCACAGAAACAGGAAAAAGTCAGGCAGAAACAGGACTTCCTGTTGAAAAGATTTTTGCTTTCTTAAAAGAAAATGGTGCTCATACCCTTCCTGAGATTGCTAGTGCACTCTCTCTTGAGCAAAGTGATGTTGGTTCCTCATTTGGTCAACTTTCAGGTGCAAAATGTGCTGCATTAAACTCTGAGAGAAAGGCCGAACTTATTTCTACTTCTCTCCCAGGTGATGTTGTTATTGCAAGAGAATTAATCAATAAGGCTTTAAAGGAGCCTTTGATGGAAGCTTCTCTTTCTAAAGAAGAGAAAAATGCAATTAAAGGTCTTGCTAAAAAAAGAGGTGCAGCTGCCTCAACATTTAAGTATGTTGAAAAAGAAGATGTAACTTATACTCTTACTGAAAATGGTAATGAAGTTAAAGAGGCTTTATTAAAGGCAAATATTACTGGTGAAGAGTTTGGTCTATTAACACCTCAAATGATTCAAAGTGGTTCATGGAAAAATGGTACCTTCCGTCCATATGGCTTAAATGCACCAGTTAGTAGAATTATTCCTGGCCGTACAAATGCTTATGGTGACTACTTGATGTGGGTTAAGGATAAGCTTGTTTCTTTAGGCTTTGAAGAATTCGATGGACCACTTGTAGAAAATGAATTCTGGAATGGTGATGCTCTATTCATGCCTCAGTTCCACTCTGCACGTGATATCCACGATGTTTATTACATTAAGGATCCTGTTCATTGTAAGGAAATTGAAGAGCCATGGCTCAGTAGAGTTGCAAAGACTCATGAAGATGGTGGTGATACAGGTTCAAGAGGTTGGGGCTATACCTTTGACCATGAATTTACTCGCCGTCAAGTTATGAGAAGCCAGGGTACAGTTCTTTCTGCTCATCAGCTTCCTAAAGCAAAGGTTCCAGGAAAGTACTTTGGTGTTGCTCGTTGTTTTAGATATGACCAAGTAGATGCAACTCATGGTGCTGACTTCTACCAGACAGAGGGTATTGTAGTTGGAAAGGATGTAAATCTTAGAAATCTTCTCGGATTATTAAAGATGTTTGCAGAAGAAGTTGCTGGTGCAGAAGAAGTAAAGTATGTTCCAGGTTACTTCCCATTCACAGAGCCAAGTATTGAGGTACACATTAAGCACCCTAAGCTAGGTTGGTTTGAGCTTGGTGGAAGTGGAATTTTCCGTCCTGAAGTTACAAGAGCTATGGGCCTTGATGTTCCTGTTCTTGCATGGGGTCTTGGAATCGATAGAATGGCACTCATGCATCTTGGTCTAAATGACCTTAGAGAGCTCTTTACTCCAGATATAGAGAGCGTAAGAATGAGGAGAGGAAACTAATGCCAAAGATTGAAACACATGAAAATCTTTTCTACTCACTTTGTGGAAAGAGATATACAGATGATGAACTTGTAGAGATCTTCCCTGTTGCTAAGGCTGAGCTCGATGGTAGAGAAGGTGATAAGCTAAAGATTGAACTTAATGATACTAACCGCCCAGACCTTTGGTCTGCAGCTGGTGTTGCTAGAGCATTAAAAACATATGAAAGTGGCAAAAAATATGAGTATAACTTCTTCTCTACTAAAGATGAGCAAAAAGATAGTGGTAACAGATTAATTATCGATGATGCCTCTGCTTTAGGTATTCGTGATTACTCAATTGCATTTGCTGCAAAGGGATGTAAAGTTACTGAAGAGCTTTTATTAACTTTAATTCAGAGCCAAGAAAAGCTTTGCTCTAACTTTGGTAGAAAGAGAAAGACAATTGCACTCGGAATTTATAGAAGTGATTTAATCACATACCCAGTACATTATTGCGGTGCAGATCCTGATAAGACAAAGTTTGTTCCACTTGGAATGGATGAAGAATTATCACTTAGAGAGATTTGTGAAAAACACCCAAAGGGTAAGGATTATGGTTATATCGTAAGTGATAAACCTCTCTTCCCATATCTTTATGATGACAAGGGTGAAACTCTTTCATTTCCACCTGTTATTAACAGTGCAAGAATTGGTGCTGTTGAGGTTGGTGATGAGGATTTATTTATCGAGCTCTCAGGTCCTATTCTTGATGATTTATTATTAACTGCATCAATTTTATCTTGTGATATGGCAGATATGGGTTTTGAGATTCTTCCTGTAAAGGTAAAGTTTGCTAAAGAAACTAAATATGGTACTGAGCTTACTGTTCCTTACTATTTCCAAGCACCTCAAAGCTGTGATATCGCATATGCAAGAAAGACTCTTGGTGAAGATTTAACAGAAGAAGAGTGTATTAGTGCACTTAGCCGCATGGGCGTTGATTCAACTATTACTGATGGAGTAATTACAGTAAAGGTACCAGAATATAGAAATGACTTCTTACATGCAGCTGATGTCGTAGAAGACATTATGATTGGTCATGGTCTATTGAACTTTGCTCCAGTTTTATCTGGTGAATTTACTAAAGGATCTCTTTCTCCTGCAGAAGAATATGCAAGAAAAGTTAAGCGCTTAATGGTTGGTCTTGGCTTCCAGGAAATGATGTATAACTACCTAGGTTCAAGAAAAGAGTATGTTGATAACATGCACATCTCAGATGAAAAGGTTGTTTTCATTGCAAACCCAATGAGTGAGAACTACGAGGTTGTTAGACCTTCTGTACTTCCATCACTTCTTGAAAGTGAGAGTGTATCAGGACATGCTCAGTATCCTCATAATATCTTTGAAATCGGTAAGGTTGTTTACAAGGATGCAAATGATAATAGTGGAACTGTAACCAAAAACCATTTAGGATTCTTATCTAGTGATAACCAGGTAGGCTTTAATGAAGCTATTTCATTTGTAAATACTCTTATGTATTTCCTTAATAAGGAATATACACTTCAGAGTGTAGAAAATGATGGTAGATTTATCCCAGGTAGAGCTGCAAAGGTTATTGTTAAGGGTGTTGAGGTTGGCTTCTTTGGAGAGGTTCATCCTCAAGTTCTTGAATCTTGGGGCTGTTCAATGCCTGCTATTATGGCAGAGTTTGATATCGACGCTTTACTCTAAGCTATGATTGAAAAGCGAAATTCAAAATATTATTTAGACGGTAGTGAGTATGAGCTTAATTCTCTACTTGCTGCTGTTTTGAAAAAAGACGATGAGAGAGGGGGACGTTTTCTCCTCTCTTCAAGCGAATGTGAAAGCTTAAATGAACTCTTTTCTTCCTTCATTAATCCTCCAAAGTTTGAAGATTTATATTTTATGAGTTCTTCAAAAGAGCTTTTTTCATATTTAGCTAGTAGCCAAGATGAAGAATTACTTAAAGTAGTCGCTATTAATTTAGGATTGAAAACAGTAGAAGAGCAAGCTGAAATGATTCATAGTGAAGGGGAAAGAAGTGTTCTTTATAGACGCTTTTGGAGCGAGATGAGTAAAGAGGTCTTAACAACTGAAGGCTTTGATGAGTATCGTTTTGGAGCTGTAAAAAGAGATCGAAATGGCTGTTATTTATACGATGATGAGAAAGCTGTTTTATATGTCGAAATCTCTCGTGATGGAGATGAGTTAAGAGACGCTCTTATTAGCTTTACTTTACTTGGAAATCCTGAAGCTATTGAAGATGAAAATGGAAATAGAGAATTTGAGTGGTGCTGCTACTTTGATGATTTACTCTCTAAAGATGATTCAACATTCTTAGGTGGTAAGCTCCGTGCAATTGATCCCTATGGCACTTCAAGTAAGACCTTTCGTCGATATGATTGTAGCTTCAAAGCAATTGATGCAGTAACTCTTGGTTTAGTAGTAAAGGAAGCAGCTAAACTTTTATTACTATATCCACCAACTATTTGATATAATTAATTATCTGCGGTAGTCGTATAATGGTTATTACTTCGGCTTCCCAAGCCGATAACACGGGTTCGATTCCCGCCTACCGCTATATAGCTCCTTAGGGGGCTTTTTTAATTCACTAATTAAAAATTATTGTTTTCTTGCCAATTAAAAAAATAAAAAAATAAGAAAAATATGTATTTTTATATTGCAATTTGTATACAGAAAATTCTAATATGCTTACGAAAATTAAAGGTTATTTTAAGGTATTATACGGCTTAATTAGATATAAATTCTTATCTAATTATAATTTAAACGTTTTAGCTAAGATTGGTTAATCAAAGCTATTTCGCTTCGAAAGATTGTATAAATTAGAAGATATGGTTCTAACGTCTCTACCCTATCACCGTAAATGATAGGACTACAATTCTTTAGCGTGTAATGGTTTTTTACCGTTTTTTTGTAGTTGCGACATTTATACAATTTTTTTGTCCTTATTACTTTTAGAGGAGCAAAAAATGGTAAAAGTAGGAATCGTAATGGGTTCAACATCTGATAAGATGGTAATGGATGAAACCTGTAAACTACTATCAGAATTCGGTATTGAATATGAAGTAAGAATCTTAAGTGCTCACCGTACCCCTGATGAAGCTATTAGTTATGCAAGAGGTGCATATGATAGAGGCCTTAAGGTACTAATTGCAGGTGCTGGAGGCGCTGCTCATCTTGCAGGTGTATTAGCTGGGGTTACAACCTTACCTGTAATTGGTGTTCCAATGAGTACAAACTTAATGGGTGGTCTTGATTCCTTACTCTCTATTGTACAAATGCCAGCAGGTGTTCCAGTTGCTACTGTAGCCGTAGGAAAAGCTGGTGCAAAAAATGCTGCTGTTTTAGCTTTAACAATTTTAGGTCTAAGTGATGAAAGTTATCATCAAAAGCTAGTAGAGTACAAAGAAAGCATGAGACAAGCAGTGCTTGCTAATAACGAAGATGGGGCTGTATGAACAAAAGAATATTTGTAGAAAAGAAGCCACGTTTTCAAACAGAGGCTAATGATTTACTCACACAGTTAAAAAACAATTTAGCACTTAATGTTTTATCATGCCGAGTTATTAATACCTATGATGTCTTTAATATTAATGAGGCAGTATTAAGTAAAGCCTTAAATACAATCTTTTCAGAACCAATGGTAGATGTAATTTTAGATTCTCTTCCAACTGTATCAGGATTAACAATTGCGAAAGAATATCTACCAGGTCAATATGATCAAAGAGCTGACTCAGCTAGACAGTGTGTAGGCCTATTAAACCCTGAGACAAAATGTACTATTACTTCAGGTAAGGTATTTTTAATTGAAGGTAGCTTCACTAGTGATGAAATAAAGAAAATCAAAGCATATTTAATTAACCCAATTGAAGCTAGAGAGAAAGATTTAAGTGTTCTTTCCCTTGATTCTAATGTCAATGTAACACCTGTTGAAGATTTAAGTGGTTTTAGAGAGTTAAATGATGATGAATTAAAAAGCTTCGTAAAGAGTCATGGTCTTGCAATGTCCTTTGAGGATTTAAAGTTTGTTCAAGAATACTTTAAAAATGATGAAAATAGAGACCCAAGCGAAACTGAGTTAAGAGTTTTAGATACTTACTGGTCTGATCATTGTCGTCATACAACATTTGAAACTCGTTTAGAGAAAATTAATATTAACCATTCTCGTTATAATGAAGATATTAAAAATACTTACAATGATTATCTAAGAATGCGTGAAGTGTGTGGTCGTAGTCAAAAGCCACAAACCTTGATGGATATGGCTACAATTAATGCAAGATATTTAAATAACATTGGTAAGTATGAGGATGTTGAAAGATCTGAAGAGATTAATGCTTGTTCTGTTTTTGTGGATGTTGATGTTGACGAAAGAAAAGAAAAATGGTTGATGCAGTTTAAAAATGAAACTCATAACCATCCAACAGAAATTGAGCCATTTGGTGGTGCTTCCACCTGTATTGGAGGTGCAATTAGAGATCCTCTTTCAGGAAGAAGCTATGTTTATCAAGCTACAAGAATTGCAGGTTCTGGAAATATCCTTGAAAGCGTAGCTGATACAATTCCAGCTAAGCTACCTCAGAGAGTATTATCAAAAACTGCTACTCGTGGTAACTCTTCCTATGGTAACCAAATTGGTCTTCCAACCACTTTTGCTCGAGAGATCTATCATCCTAACTATGTTGCTAAGCACCTAGAGCTTGGTGCTGTTGTAGGTGCTGTTAAGGCTGAGGATGTAAGGAGAGAGACTCTTTTACCAGGGGACGTTATTATCTTATTAGGTGGCGATACCGGAAGAGATGGAATTGGTGGTGCGACAGGATCAAGTAAGGAGCACAATGATTCATCACTTACAACATGTGCTGCTGAAGTTCAAAAGGGTAATGCTCCTGAAGAGAGAAAAATCCAACGTTTATTTAGAAATGGTGAAGTAACACGACTTATAAAGAAGTGTAATGACTTTGGTGCAGGTGGTGTTTCGGTTGCTATTGGAGAGCTTGCAGATGGTCTAATTATCGATCTTGATGCAGTACAGCTTAAATATGCGGGTCTTAATCCTACTGAAATTGCAATCTCGGAATCACAAGAGCGTATGGCCGTTGGTCTTGATGCAAAAGATGCTGATATATTTATTTCTCTTGCAAAAAAAGAAAATCTAAAAGCTTATATTGTTGCAAAAGTAAGTGATGATAACCGTCTAGTAATGACTTATCATGGAAAGAAGGTTGTTGATTTATCACGTGACTTTATTAATACCTCGGGCGTTAGACAAAGTGTAGAAGTTGAAATAACAGATAAGGGTAGTAATGGTTATTATGATCATAAAGAGGTAACTAAAGAAAATATCCTTTCAATGCTAAGTTCCCTTAACTGTGCTTGCCAAAAGGGTATTTCTGAGATGTTTGATGCATCAATTGGTTCAACAACGGTATTAATGCCATACTCAGGTAAATACCAGTTAACACCTGTTCAAATCTCAGTACAGAAGTTCCCTGTATTAAATGGTAAAACCAATACCTGTTCAATCCTAGCCTTTGGTTTTGACCCTTATACACTTGAAGATTCAGACTATAAAGGAGCAATGGCATCTGTATTAAGTTCTATCTCAAAGACAATTGCCTATGGTGGTAAGCTTGATAACATCCATTTTTCTTTCCAAGAGTACTTTAAGCGTCTTCATAAAGATCCAAAACGCTGGGGAAGTGTTGTTGAAGCCTTACTCGGTGCAATGAAGGTTTCATCATTCTTTGAAAAAGGAGCAATTGGAGGTAAGGACTCTATGTCAGGTTCCTTCAATGATATTGATGTTCCTAATACATTAGTAAGCTTTGCATGCTCAAGTTGCGATGCTAGAAACATTATATCTCCAGATATGAAGAGTAAAGGAAATAAGCTTGGTTTATATCTTCCTTCTTTAGATAAAAATGGTTTATTTGATTTATCTTCATTTAAAACAATTTATAAATCTTTAGAAGCTGAAATTGAGAAAAAGAATGTAGTTTCTTCATATGTTGTTGAAAATGGTGGTGTAATAGAAGCCTTAATTAAGATGTGTTTTGGATCAAAGCTTGGATTTGAAATAAGCTTTGAAAACGCTTTAGATGTAATTCCTGGTGCTGTTGTTGTTGAGTATCAAGAAGATATTCAAAGTGATAACTTTATCTACCTTGGAAAGGTGTGTGAAGAAAACTTCAAAGTTAATGGTGTTACTGTTACCTATGACGAAGCTTATAAAGCATGGATGAGTTCAATTAATATTGTCTACCCAGTATATGGTGAGTTTGAAGATAAACAAATTGAAAATATTGATTTTAATGAAAGAACAAATCCTAAATCAAAATATCTTTATGATGAAGTAAATGTATGTATCCCAGTTTTCCCTGGTACAAACTGTGAATGGGATATTAAACGAGCTTTTGAGGATGAGGGAGCAAAAGGAAACATCGTAGTTTTTGCAAACCAAGATGAAAAAATGATTCTCTCTTCTATTGATAGATTGGTTGAAGAATTAAATAGATCTCAAATTCTAGCTATCCCAGGAGGCTTCTCATCTGGTGATGAGCCTGATGGTTCTGCAAAGTTTATTATCAATGTATTAAAGAATGAAAAAGTTCATAAGGCAGTTATGGACCTCCTTTCAAGAGATGGCTTGATTTTAGGAATTTGTAATGGCTTCCAAGCTTTAATAAAGTCTGGCCTGCTTCCATATGGTGAGATCAAAGATGAGAAAAGCGATGATCCTACATTGTTCCATAATTCAATTTGTCGCCATATTTCAACTATGGCACACACTAGAGTTTCTTCTGTTAAGTCTCCATGGCTTAGTAGCTTTAACTGTGGTGATGACCACATGATTGCAATGAGTCATGGTGAAGGTCGTTTTGTCTGTGACGATGAGACATTAAAAGAGCTCGTTGAGAATGGTCAAATTGCATTCCAATACTGTGATTTTGATTTAAATCCAACAATGGATTCTAAATTTAATATCAATAATTCAGATATGGCAATTGAAGGAATTATTTCTAAGGATGGACATATTTTGGGTAAGATGGGGCACTCTGAGCGCTACCAAGAGGGATTATTTATCAATATTCCTGGTAATAAGAAACAAAATATTTTCAAAAACGGTGTCGACTATTTTAGGAAGTAAGAATTATGGGTATAGATATTCATGAGGAGTGTGGCGTGTTCGGCGCCTTTAGGGTCGAACATGCTGCGGAAGTAACATATTATGCTATGCATGCCATGCAGCACAGAGGACAAGAAGGCTGTGGTATGGTTACAGCTGATGGTAAACATTTAGTTGGACATAGAAGCTATGGTTTAGTTAAGGAGGTATTTACTCAGAGCCACCTCGATCGTCTGGTTGGAAACTATTCTATAGGTCATGTACGCTATGCAACTAGTGGTTCAGGACATTACAGCAATATTCAACCTTTTTTGTTTTATCATTCAACTGGAGATTTTGCTCTTTGTCACAATGGTAATATAGTAAATTCAACTATTTTAAGAGAAGAGTTTGAAAAAAATGGGTCTATATTTCAATCAACATCAGATTCAGAGATATTAGCTCACTTAATTACAAAACGTTCTTATGGAACTAGAACCGATGCTCTTAAATATGCCTGTTCAAAGCTTGAAGGAGGATTTTCCTTCCTAGTTTTAACTAAAGATAAGCTCTATGCAATGAGAGATAAAAATGGTCTTAGACCTCTATCTCTTGGAAAATTAGGAGATGGTTATGTTGTTTCCTCAGAAACTTGTGCCTTTGATGTAATTGGTGCTGAGTTCATTAGAGATATTTTGCCAGGTGAGATAATAAAGATATCAAAGGATGGAATTGTATCAACATTTTATGATGACAATTGCTTTGATAAAATGTGCGCAATGGAGTACATCTATTTTGCTAGACCCGATAGTGATATTAATGGAATTAATGTTCATCTGTCTAGAAAAGAGGTTGGTAAGGCCTTAGCACGTGAATGCCCTGTAGATTGCGATATTATTATTGGTGTTCCTGATTCCTCATTATCTGCAGCAAATGGCTTTTCCGAAGAGTCTGGCATTCCTTTAGAAACAGGTTTAATTAAGAATAAATATATGGGACGAACTTTCATTGAGCCTTCACAGGATTTAAGAGAGAGAGGCGTAAAAATGAAGCTTTCACCTATACGTTCAGTTGTAAAAGGTAAAAGAGTTTGCGTAATCGATGATTCAATTGTTAGAGGTACTACATCAAAACAAATTGTACAGATGCTAAGAGAGCAGGGGGCTGTAGAAGTCCATATGCGAGTTGCATCCCCTCCTATGATTGCACCTTGCTTCTATGGAGTTGATACCTCTACCTATGAAGAGTTAATAAGCTCTTATAAAAGTGTTGATGAAGTATGCAAGATTATTGGAACTGACTCTTTAGGTTTTATTTCAAAGGAAGGCTTTTTAAAAGCTATTGGTGCTAAGGACTTGTGTATGGCTTGCTTTGATAGGCAGTACCCAACACCTTTATATGAAGATATTAAAAACGCAAATAAGAATTGTTGATAAGGAGTAGATGATGTCAAAACAATACGAAGCTGCTGGAGTATCTCTAGAAGCAGGATACGAGTCAGTAAGAAGAATTAAAAAGCATGTTGAAAAGACAAATGTAAAGGGTGTTATGGGCAACATTGGTTCTTTCGGGGGTATGTTTGATCTATCTATCCTTGGATATAAAGAACCAGTATTAGTCTCAGGTACTGATGGAGTTGGTACTAAGCTAAAGATTGCTTTCTTAGCTGATAAACACGATACCATAGGCCAAGATGTTGTTGCCATGTGTGTTAATGATGTTTTAGCTCAAGGTGCAAAGCCTTTATTTTTCCTTGACTATGTAGCGGTTGGTAAGAACTACCCTGAAAAGATTGAAGCAATTGTAAAGGGTGTTGCTGATGGTTGCGTTTTAGCTGATTGCGCATTAATCGGTGGTGAAACTGCAGAGATGCCTGATATGTATGAGGGCGGAGAATATGATGTTGCAGGATTTACTGTTGGAGTTGTTGAGAAGTCAAAGATGATTGATGGCTCAAAAACTAAAGCTGGTGATGTGGTAATTGGTCTTGCTAGTTCTGGCGTTCATTCTAATGGTTTTTCTTTAGTTCGTAAGTTAATTTTTAAAGATCACAATTTAGACTTAAATGAAAAATATACACTATCACGTCCTTTAGGAGAGGCACTATTAGAGCCAACAAGAATTTATGTACGTCCTGTTTGTAAAGTTCTTGAGGAAGTAGATGTTCATGGAGTTGCTCATATCACAGGTGGTGGTTTTTATGAGAACATGCCTAGATGCTTGCAGAAGGGATTAGGAATAAAAATTAACAAGGGAACATGGGAAATTCCTGAGATTTTTACCTTCTTACAAGAGCTCGGAAATGTAGATGAAAAGGATATGTACAATGTCTTTAACATGGGTATTGGCATGATTTTAGTAGTTGATGAAAAGGATGTAGCTAAAACAATTGATATTCTAAAAGCTAATGGTGAAAAACCTTGTATTATTGGTGAAGTTACAGACCAAGAAGGTGTTGTGATAGAGTGATGAAGAAGATTGCTATTTTTGCTTCTGGCAATGGTACTAATTTTGAGGCTATTGCCGATAATATCGATAAGGGTATCCTAGATGCTAAAATTGAATTACTTGTTGTTGACCAAAAGAAGGCAAAAGTAATTGAAAAGGGTTTAAGTAGAAATATTGAGACTCTTGTACTAAGACCAAAGGATTTCGAATCGAAAGCTGAATATGAGAAAACAATATTAAAGCGTCTTAAAGAAAAGGATGTTGAGTGGATTATTCTTGCGGGCTATATGCGTATTGTCTCTAATGTACTTCTTGATGCATATGAAAACCACATAATTAACATCCATCCATCTCTTTTACCTGATTTTAGAGGCCTTGATGCAATTGGACAAGCTTATGCTGCTCATAGCCCAAGGATGGGAGTTTCTATCCACTATGTTGATTCAGGCTTAGATACAGGAAGAGTCATTGCTCAAGAAGGCTTTGATGTTAATCCAGAGTGGTCAAAGGATGAGTGTGAGATGAAAATTCATCAAATTGAACATGTTCTCTACACAAATACTTTGAAAAAGCTTTGGGAAAATGAGTAATTAAAATAAGGGTGCAAATATGGCAAAAGTATTAGTTATTGGTTCAGGTGGTAGAGAACACGCTATTGCTTGGGCATTTTCAAAGAGCCTTGAGGTTGAGAAGGTTTTTGTTGCTCCTGGTAATCCTGGTATGGAGGATGTTGCAGAGCTTATAAATATCAATGTAAATGATTTCGATGCATTAATTTCTTTTGTAAAAACAAATGACATTGACTTAACATTTGTTGGTCCTGAAGACCCTCTTGTAAATGGAATTGTTGATAAGTTTGAAGAAGAAGGTTTAAAAATCTTTGGACCTAAGGCTAATGCCGCTATTTTAGAGGGATCTAAAGCTTTTTCTAAAGAAATGATGAAAAAATATGGTATTCCAACTGCAAAGTATGAAACCTTTACAGATTTTGAAAAGGCAAAGGCTTATTTGGAAAAGCAAGAAATGCCTATTGTTTTAAAAGCTGATGGTCTAGCAGCAGGTAAAGGTGTAATTATTGCTCAAAATTTAGAAGACGCACTTACAAATGCAAGATTAATGATGGTTGAAGGAAAATTTAATGGTGCTGGAAACACATTAGTTATTGAAGAATATTTAGAGGGCGAAGAGTTTTCATTACTTGCTTTTGTTAAGGATGAAAATGTTTTTCCTATGCAAATTGCTCAAGACCATAAAAGAGCATATGACAATGATAAGGGTGAAAATACTGGAGGTATGGGAGCTTATACTCCTGTTACTCATATTCCAGAGAGTGCTATCAATGAAGCTTTAGAAAAGGTTATGAAGCCTATGGCTAAAGCAATGGTATGTGAGAGTAGAAATTATCAAGGTATTTTATACGGTGGAATGATGCTTACAAAGAATGGAGTTAAAACAATTGAATTTAACTGCCGCTTTGGAGACCCTGAAACTGAAGTTATTTTGCAAGCTCTTTGTGGTGATTTCTACAAGATTTGCCAAGATGTTCTAGATGGAAAAAAACCGGAGTATTCTTTTGATGACAATACTTACCTTGGCGTTGTAATGGCTAGTACAAATTATCCAGCATCAAGCACTAAGGGAGCCTTAATTGAAAATATTAATGAATCTTCTCCTTGTATTTTCCATATGGGTACAGCTAAAAAAGAAGGAAAGTACTATACAAATGGAGGAAGAGTTCTCTTTGTAAGTGGAAAAGGTAAAAACATCCAAGAAGCTTATGATAGAGCATATAGAAGTGTAAAAAAGATTAAGTCAGATTCACTATTCTACCGCAGTGATATTGGATTTAAGGCAATGAGAGGATAAAAAAGATGAAACCAATTAAAGAAGGAAAAGTAAGACAGATTTACGATAATGGCGATAACCTTATCATGGTAGCAACTGATAGAATTAGCTGTTTTGATGTTATTTTAAATAATGTTATTGATAAAAAGGGTAGTGTATTAACCCAAATGTCAAAGTTCTGGTTTGATTATACTAAAGATATTATTGATAACCATATGATATCTACCTCTGTTAAGGATATGCCTAAGTTCTTCCAAACACCTGAATTTGAGGGTAAAGCTATGATGTGTAAAAAGCTTCAGATGTTACCTCTTGAATGTATTGTAAGAGGCTATATCACAGGTTCGGGTTGGGCATCATATAAAAAAGATGGTACAGTTTGTGGAATTAAACTTCCTGAAGGCTTGAAAGAGTCTGAAAAGCTTCCTGAGCCAATTTATACTCCTAGTACTAAAGCTGAGCTAGGAGACCATGATGTAAATATTTCCTTTGAAGAAAGTATTGAATATTTAGAAAAATACTATCCAGGAAAAGGTCATTACTATGCTACAAAGCTTAAGGAAGCAACTATCTTAATTTATAAAAAATGTGCTGATTATGCTCTATCAAAAGGTATTATAATCGCTGACACTAAGTTTGAATTTGGTTTAGATGAGGATGGTAATATTTTAATTGCAGATGAAATGCTTACTCCTGATTCATCTCGTTTCTGGCCTCTTAGTGAGTATGAGGTTGGTCATAGTGAGCCTTCATTTGATAAACAATTTGCAAGAGATTGGTTAAAGGCTAATCCTGATAATAATTGGACTCTTCCTCAAGATGTTGCTGATAAAACTATTTCTAAATATTTAGAGGCCTATAAGCTATTAACAGGAAAAGAGCTATAGGGATAATAAACTCTCATTGAAGATTTCCTCCAATGGGAGTTCTTCTGTTTGTAGTTGAAATAGGGACTAAAATGTATTTGTTGTTATTATATTAACACTAAAGTGATTATTTTTACAAAAAAAGTAAAAATTCGCTAGCACATACCTAATTTTTATAGTAGAGTACTTGAGAAAGGAATTCATACTATTATGGCACACTTTGGTATTTGGGGTCTTATACCCCCTGTTTTAACAATTACACTTGCCTTCATCACAAAAGATGTAATTGTATCATTATTTTTAGGTATTATTTCTGGTGCATTAATTGTAGCTGGTGGTAATCCATTTGTAGCAATTTTAAACCTTACAGACTTAATGGCTGATGTGCTATCTGATGGCTGGAATATTAGAATTTTCTTATTCTGTGCTCTTCTTGGTGGTCTTGTTGGTATGTTAAGTAGAACTGGTAGTGCACATGCTTTTGGCCTTTGGGCACGTAAAAAAATCCATAATCCTAAAACAAGTTTATTGTTAGCTTGGGTTTGTGGAATAATAATCTTTATTGATGACTACTTTAACTCACTTGCAGTAGGTACTGTTATGAGACCTATTGCTGATAAGAATAAGGTATCAAGAGCAAAGCTGGCATGGGTATTAGACTCAACAGCAGCGCCTGTATGTATATTAGTTCCAATTTCTTCTTGGGTTATCACAGTAATGTCTATTGTAAAGGGTAGTGAAGGCTTTGATACCTTTGGTATGAGTGAATTTGCATTCTTCCTAAAGGCTGTACCATACAATATCTATGCTATCTTAACATTGATAATGGTTGTTACAATTATCATTACTGGTCGTGATTACGGTCCAATGAAGAAGAGCCAAATGCTTGCTGACCAGGGAAAGCTTTTTAATGATGTATATGGCGATGCTCCGGGTGAAGTAGAAATTGTAACTAGTGGTAGAGCAGGAAAAGCAAAGATGATTGATATGCTT
>JAQYFM010000203.1 GCA_028723145.1 Spirochaetales bacterium
TCGATAAACTCGATAAACTCGATAAACTCGATAAACTCGATAAACTCGATAAACTCGATAAACTCGATAAACTCGATAAACTCGATAAACTCGATAAACTCGATAAACTCGATAAACTCGATAAACTCGATAAACTTATCATCGAGTACTCGATGAAATAATATCAAGTGCTCGACATAGTGAAGGTCGTATTGTATAATACAATTTAGGTGTTAATATGGCTATTCCTATAAATATTAATGAACTAATTAATGGTAATACTGTTGAAAGTACAAGGATAGAATACAAGTCTGACTATAACCCAAGTGAAATAATTCGCACCATTTGTGCTTTTGCAAATGATATCGATAATATGGGGGGCGGATATATTGTCATAGGGGTGGAAGAAAAAAATGGTTTCCCAGTTTTTCCTATGAAAGGTATAGATAAGCATCGTATCGATGAGATATTAAAAAAACTTCATAATCATTGTCATTTTATTGAGCCATTATATCAGCCTGTTGTTGAGCCTGTTCTATTTCAAGATGCTTGGTTAATTGTGATATGGGTTGCTGGCGGTTATGGAAGACCATATAAAGCACCAAAAGATGTGTTAGGTAATCAAAGTATTAAACATTATTATATTAGAAAATTTTCTAGTACTGTAATTGCTGATCGAAATGAAGAAAAAGAACTTTTCTATGTTTCATCCGATATTCCTTTTGATGATAGAGAGAATCTAGCTGCTGATATTTCAGATCTTAACCTAAATCTTATGTTAGAACACTTGAAGGAGATAGGAAGTAATTTATATGAATTGTCTCTTGATAAGGATATTGTTTCTGTTGCAAGAGATATGCAAATAATAAATGGTGTTGAGGAATGCCTTAAACCAAGGAATGTGGGACTGCTAATGTTCTCAAATAAAATTGATAAATATTTTAAAAATGCAAGAATAGAGATAGTTGATATTCCTGATCCAACAGGTGAAGGTATGACAGAAAAGGTTTTTACAGGACCGATTCAATACCAATTACGTATGGCTCTTGATTATATTAAAAGCTATATTATTTCAGAGAAAATAACAAAATCAGATGATTCTCCTGAAGCTATAAGAGTATTTAATTATCCATTTAAAGCTGTAGAAGAGATTTTGTCTAATGCTGTTTATCATAGATCTTATCAAATTCAAGAGCCTATCACAGTAAGAATTACTAAAGAATATATGGAAATTACAAGTTTCCCTGGGTTTGATAGAAGTATTACAGATAGCAAAATATCTAACTACGATTTTAGAGCAAAGATTTATAGAAATAGACGAATTGGAGACTTTTTAAAGGAACTACATTTAATTGAAGGTAGAAATACCGGATTCCCAACAGCTTTAAGAGCTCTATCTGATAATGGTAGTGATAGATTTACTATAGAAATGGATACCGATAGAAGATATTTATCTGTAATTATTCCAATTCATAAGTCATTTATCCAAAATAAAACAAAAAAAGAAGATGAATACGATAATAAAATATTATCTATTTTAAATAACAATTCTTTAACAATTACTGAGATTTCTAAAGCATTAGGGTATAAAGGAATAACAAAAAAACTTCGCTTAACTTTAGATCGATTGATTTTGGAAGATAAAATTAAAAAAGAGATAAATGGTGGTGATATTGTTTATTTATTAAGATAACAAAATAAACAAAACTTCTAAGCATGAAAAGTATTATTTATCTTTTATTTGATGATACCAATTAAAATTGAACTCCTAATAATTTATAGAATTTAAGTAGTAGACTAAAGATTAAGTAAAAAAGGAAAAGAAGTAATCTATTGGTGTTGCAAGGTAACATTACAAGTAATATTTAAAGTTTTGTAATGTTATCGTAATGTTTCCTAATGTTTGTTTTTTAAGAAAAAAGAGCCTAGCTAAAAATATTTTGTTTAAATGAATAACTAGGCTCTTTTAATTTTAAAAATGATTACTATCTTATTGCCCAGAACAAGACTCGAACTTGCACGCTCGCGCACTAGCACCTGAAGCTAGCGTGTCTACCAATTCCACCATCTGGGCGCTTTTTAAAATTAAACACAAATAGAATATTAATGTCAATAAATTAGTCTGTTATTAGTGTATCAACTTTAATATCATTAGCTTCTTTTGCAACATCACTAATAACTCTTTTTTTTGTAATAACCCCAATTGATTTTATTTTATGCTTCGATAAAAACCTATCGTAAAAACCTTTACCTCTTCCAAGTCTATAGCCTTCATTATCATATGCAACAGCAGGTACAACTATGATGGTGCTTTTATCATCTTGATAATACTCTCCTGTTGGCTCTTTTATTCCAAAGCGACCAATTTTTAATGAGCCATTATATTTCCTAAAGTGCATATTATCTTTTTCGATGACAGGAAGATAAATTGTCTTACCACAGTTATATAAGGCTTTTATATCTGGTTCATCGTCGAGCGGATAATATAATAGTAAATTGGATGCTCTTTTTATTTCATCCAAAGATAAAAGCTTTGATGTAATGATTTTTGAACTCTCTGCTGATGTCTTTATTTGTTTCAAAGATCTTCTTAGAGCAATCTTATCCATAACACACATCCTATTAATATAAACAAAACTAATAATGTAATTGCGTCACGATAAGAGTAAGAAGGTGCTTTCCTTCTTGCTTTAGTATTGTAAAGTCTACTTTCTAACCCATCTGCATATGCTGAGATTTGTGAAAATAACTGTGTAAATAATGTTACTGAAAAGCCTGTTAATACTTTTATTGGATGCTTGATAAAGTTTTCTCCTCTTGCTTTTCTTGCATCTAATATTTTATTTGCAGTGTCTAATATTTTAGGAATCATGGAGAGAGTAAGCTCAATTAAGAATGCAAAAGAATTAGCTCTTTCTTTTAATACAGGATATAAAAAAGAAGAAATACTTCTAGCTGTTTCATTTGGGCTTGTTGAATCAGTAAAAATTAATGATGCAAGTACAATTGTTAAAAATTTTAATGACGAAGAAAGTGCATAAAGATATCCATTTGAAATATCTGT
>JAQYFM010000204.1 GCA_028723145.1 Spirochaetales bacterium
ACAACTTAAAGCTTTTGTTGACTATGCAAGAGAGAATAAGGCTGTAATTATCTTCGATGCAGCTTACTCATCATACATAGAGGATGACGAGCTTCCACGTTCAATCTATGAGATTGAAGGTGCAAAAGAATGTGCAATTGAAATTAATTCATTTTCTAAGAATGCGGGCTTTACTGGTGTTCGTCTTGGTTGGACAGTTGTACCTCATGCACTTATTTGTGAAAATAGTGAGCCAAATGAGCTAAGACAAATGTGGAATAGAAGACAGTGTACTTTCTTCAACGGTGCTTCAAACATTGCTCAAGCTGGTGGATTAGCAGCTTTATCAGATGAAGGCTATAAGGCTTGCCAAGAGCTTGTTGATTACTACAAGGGAAATGCAAGAATTATTAAAGAGGGTCTTGAAAGCATTGGTCTTGAATGTATTGGAGGAAAAAACAGTCCTTACATTTGGGCAAAGTGTCCTAATGGCTTATCAAGCTGGGAGTTCTTCGATTATCTTTTAGATAAGTGTCACGTTGTAGTTACTCCAGGTGCTGGCTTTGGTGCTGCAGGTGAAGGCTATGTTCGTGTTTCATCTTATGGCCACAGAGAAAATGTTGAAAAGGCGATTAAGAGTATTAAGGAGAACTTAAAATGAGTGAGAAAAAATTGCCCCTTAATGAGAGTGAATTCCTTAAAAAAATTGAAGGTATCCCAACACCTTTCCACCTTTATGATGAAAAAGCAATTTTAGAGAATGCTGAAAACTTTAAGAAAGCTTTCAATTGGGCCCCTGGCTTTACAAATTTCTTTGCTGTAAAGGCTTGCCCTAATCCTGCAATCTTAACTCGTTTAGCAAAGCTTGGCTTTGGTGCCGATTGTTCATCTCTTCCTGAACTCTTATTAAGTAAGGCTTCTGGTATTAAAGGTGAAAAGATTGTATTTACTTCAAATGACACACCAGCAGAAGAGTTTAGAGTTGCATACGAGCTTGGTACAATAATTAACCATGATGATATTACTCACATTGACTTTTTGTATGATGCTCTTGGTAAAAAGTTCCCAGAGTTAATTTGCTTTAGATATAATCCAGGTCCAGATAGAACTGGTAATGCTATTATTGGTAACCCTGTTGAAGCAAAATATGGTGTTACTAAGGACCAGCTCTTTGAGTGTTATAAAAAGGCAAAAGCTCTTGGTGCTAAACGCTTTGGTCTTCATACAATGGTTGCTTCAAATGAGCTCAATGGAGACTATATCGTTGAGACTGCACGAATGCTCTTTACTCTTGTTAACGATATTAAGAGAGAACTTGATATTGATATTGAATTCATCGATATGGGTGGTGGAATTGGTAGTCCATACCGCTTAGAGGATGAAAGAATTGATTTAGCAGATCTTTCAGCTAAGATTGAAGCTCTCTATAAAGAGTATAACCAGAAGGTAAGACTTACATTTGAATGTGGTCGTATGATCACAGGGCCTTATGGCTATCTTGTTACCAAGGCCTTACATGTAACAAAGAAGTACAAAGATTACATTGGGCTTGACGCATGTATGGCTGATTTAATGCGTCCTGCACTCTATGGTTCATACCATCACATCACTGTTGTTGGAAAAAGTGGTTTAGCTAAAGACCATACTTATGATGTTACAGGCTCTCTTTGTGAGAATAACGATAAGTTTGCAATTGACAGAAAGCTTCCAAAGGTTGATGAAGGTGATATTTTAGTAATCCATGATACCGGAGCACATGGTCATTCAATGGGCTTTAACTACAATGCAAAGCTTCGTCATGCAGAGTATTTACTCACCTCTGATAATAAACTTGTTATGATTAGAAGAGCTGAAACTTATGATGACTATGTTAAGACTCTAAGATTTGAAGGAGCTGAGGTTGAAGTATAATTATTCTCTTCGTGTTTACTTTTCTGATACCGATGCTGGTGGAATTGTCTACCATGCACGTTATTTGGACTTTGCTGAGCACGCAAGAACAGAGGCATTAAGAAGTGTATTTAAGGGAAGTCAAAGTCAACTTCTTTCAGCTGACTGTGCCTTCGTTGTTAAGAGTATAAATATTTCATATGAAAAGCCTGGCTATTTAGATGATTTATTAACAGTAGAAACCTATGTAAAGGAAGCAAAACGTTTTTCTGCTGTTTTTAATCAAATTGTAAAAAGAGAAGATGAAGTACTTGCTACTTTAGAAGTTAAAGTTGCAGCAATATCTCTTGAAAAGAAACGTCCCATTATGATTCCTGAAGAGATAATTAAAGCTCTATCTGTCGAGGATTAATGGTAGGTCGGTAAAACGAGTAGTGTAGGCAGGGCTTTTTAGCTCTGCCTTTGTCATTTTATCCTTAGTAAGCCCTAGTGCAGAAAGTGTAGTAACTTCACCTCTTCCATACTTTTTATTTAATTCACATACAACACTAGTTAGTCTTTGATTCCTTTCATCTGAGTAATTATCATTATAAAATAAGTTGTACTGCCTCTCACCTTTTTCATGGATATCGAGTGCAAATACTCGAGATCCTTTATACGAAGCTTTTTTATAGCAAATGGATAAAGCATATCCAATTGCTTTTGAAAATGTTGGAAGATAAGAAGTGGGATGGATTAATTTTACTTTTACAAATGGAGTGTAGAAATCACTTTTAAAACGAGATGTGAAAATTTGTATTGCA
>JAQYFM010000205.1 GCA_028723145.1 Spirochaetales bacterium
AAACGTACTTGCAATCGGTGGTAGCTGGATGGTTAAGGCTGATTTAATTGACAACGACAATTGGGCTGAAATCACAAGACTTTGTAAAGAAGCTACATGTGCTCTTCAGGGTTTTGAATTTGCACACCTTGGAATCAACAATGACAGTGTTGAAGAAAGTGAAGCAGATATCAAAGCATTCTCAACATTCGGTATGGCTACAAATAGAGGTAACTCATCTGTATTCATGAACAAGTCTATCGAAGTTCTTCCAAAGCAGGGAAGAGGTGCTAAGGGGCACCTTGCTTTCAGATGTAATGATATTGAAAGAGCAGTTTACTACCTTGAGAATAATGGTTTTACTCTCAACAAAGATTCTGTTTCTCTTGATGCTAAGGGTAAGATGAAGGTTTGCTACTTCAATGAAGAAGTTAGCGGATTTGCTATCCACTTAATCAAATAATTATTAATTATTTACTATATTGAAGGTGTTGTTAAAATATTAGCAACACCTTTTTTATTCTCTTTTAAAATACATCTGTTTCTGAATATAAAAATATTATTAAAATAGTCTTCTCAAAAAAATAAGGGTAGCAAAATATATTTACTACCCGCTTAGATTAAAATTTCTAATTAAAAGAAAAACTGGAATAGAATATAGGTAAAGTAAATTACTAAGAGTAATATACCTTGATACCTTCTAAGCTTTTTTGATACTAATGCAGGAACTGTTAATAAGAGCATTGTAACAAACATTACTGGGATATCAACAACTAGAGAAGCATTATGTCCTGCAATAAGTTTTTCAGCTGGAACACTGAATGGTCTAATTGTAATAGCCATACCACTTACAAATACTAAGTTAAATAAGTTAGCACCAATAATATTTCCAAGTGAAAGAGATGAGTGACCTTTTATTAATGATGTAATTGCAGTAACAAGCTCTGGGAGAGAAGTTCCAAGAGCAATAAATGTAAGTGCAATTACGGATTCTGGAACACCAAGTCCTTTTGCAATAATTTGGCCATTGTTAACTAATAAGTTTGCACCAACAGCGATTATTGCAGCGCCACCAATTAATAAAATAAGATTCTTATATAATGGTTTTTCTTCCTGCTCCTCTTCTTCCTCTACTTTTACACTAACTCTGTTATTTAATGCTTGTCTTACTGTAATAACCATATAAACAACAAATAAGGTAAGAAGTAAAATACCAATTACTCTTGAGAATTCACCTGTAATATATGCAATAGCAGAGTAGAAAACAGCAGCAATAAAGAAAAAGATTATTGGAGTTTTAAATGCTTTTGCATCTATTTCTTGAACGCTTTTTGCAGCAATAGTCACAGCCGCAATTAGTGCTGTATTACAAATACAAGACCCAATTGCATTTCCATATGCAGTTTGGCTTTGACCACCGGCTGCAGCTATAGATGAAACCATTACTTCAGGAATTGTAGTTCCAATAGATACGATTGTTGCACCAATTAAGATTTCAGGAAGTCTATATTTATGGGCAACACCGACAGCTCCGTCAACGAACCAATCACCACCTTTAATAAGTAGGACAAGTCCGATACAGAACAAAATGACAGCTTGTATCATTTATTTCCCCTATTAAAAAAATTTTTTAACTAATAATAAATGAATGCATAACAAAAGGAAAGAGGGTAGCCCATAAGGAGAAACGTGACTGGGCTACCCTCTGAATAATTGTTAATTAATTAGCGAATGTAACACTATCCTCAATAAGGATTTCTTTATCAGTTCCACTGACGTTTACATTCTCAAGCTTTAAACCTTCGATATATCTAAGTCTAAGGCCACGGCTCTCTGGAGTTGGAAGACCTCTATACATACCAGATGTATTAACATCAACATCAGCATTAGGATCAACACCAAGTACACAATCCTTTACTACAAGGTTCTTAACAGGCATTTCAGGAAGACCAACAATCATACCAGCAGAAGCCCTACTTCCTTCTGCCTTACAACCTTCAACAACAACATTGTAAAGACTTGGAGTTTCAGCTGTAATCTCTTGCTTTTCAAGAGAGAATGGACCTTCTTCAAAACATCCACACTTATAGAACATATTAACAACAAGAGGACAAATATTATTCTTCATTGAAAGATTTCTAAATACTAAATCATGAAGTGCTCCACCACGGCCTCTTCTAGATTTAATTCTAATACCTCTATCTGTATCATCGAAGATACAATCTTCAACTACTACATTGCTAATACCGGCTGCTGTTTCAGATCCAATTACTGCACCACCATGAGCCTTAACAACACGGCACCCCTTAATAAGGATATCAGTTGTAGGAACATTGTCCTTAATACCTTCAGGGCCAGAACCACTCTTAAGTGCAATTCCATCATCACCTACAAATACACTGCAATCAATTACATTAACACGTGAACAAGATTCAATATCAATGCCATCTGTATTTGGAGAATCATATGGATTTTTTACAGTTAGATTTTGAAGAACTAAGTCATGGCTAAATACAGGATGAATAGTCCAGAAAGGGCTATTTTGTACTGTAACACCTTCTAACTTTACATTATAGCTATCTTTTATTTGAATAAGAGATGGACGTAAAAACTGACATGGTCTTCCACCACCGCCACCAGGTTGAGTTTCATAACCAGGATTTAAAGCAGCAAACTTCTTTTCAATTTCAGACTCTGGAGCATTTTGGCCAACACTCTTTTTTCTCCATACCTCAGCCCACCAAGCAGAACCATTTCCATCTATTACGCCTTCACCTGTAATCTCAACATCATGTGCCTCATTAATAAATAAACAAGGATGCATACAGTAGCATTTTACCCCTTCCCATCTAGAGAAAACTGGTTCATATATACTTGGATCGGAGATAAACTTTATTACTGCTCCCTTTTCTAGGATGAGCTTTGTATTAGATCTCACCTCAAGCGGACCTGTAAGATATTCTCCAGCAGGAATTGTTATTACACCTGCTCCATCTAGCAATGTCTGTAGTCTTTTTGTTGTTGTGACAAGATCACTCATCTTTTACTCCTCTCTTTTTTTTATTTACTAAACCAGTAAAAGTGAAATATCCTAAAACCATGTTTAATATTGGTTTTAGAGCTCACGATTTTGGCTCGTTTAATTCTGCCAGCGAGCTAGCAAATGTTGTATCGGAAGTTAAATCACCAGCAGTGATTCAACTAGCACTCAATAAAGTCATTCCAACTGCAAGAAAATGGACACAGTGGGATGAAGAATACATCAGTAGCATAAGGGATGATCTTGCTGCTAAAGGTGTATCTGCAGCAGTTATTGGCTGCTACATTAACCCTGTTCACCCTGATAAGGATGAAAGAGAACAACAACTTCAACGCTTTAAAAGAAGCTTAGAGCTTAATAAAGCATTTGGTTGTAAGGTAGTCGGCACTGAAACAGGTTCTTGGACACCTAAAATCACATATAGTCCTGAGACTTATGAAGAAAAAGTATTTGAAACTCTTCTTAATTCAATAGACTTTATGCTTAATCAAGCAATCAAGAATGATGCTATTTGTGCAATCGAGCCTGTTGCATTCCCTCATACAATGTGTACAGTTGAAAGAACAGTTAGAGTCCTGGATAAATTCCAAGATGAACACCTTAAGCTTATCTTTGATCCAATAAATCTAGTTCCAAGATTAGGAATCCCTGAATTAGATGGATCCTATAGAGCTATTCCAAGCCAGGAAGCTCAGTTAAATTATATAACTACCTGTCTTGATGCCTTCAAAGAAAGATTATGCATTATTCACTGTAAGGATTATATCCTCAATGAAGATGGACTCAAGAAAGGTGATCTTCCTGTTACTACAGGTGTTTTTAGATGGGATTTATTTTTCAAAGAACTCAGAAAGAGAAACTTATATGTCCCAATACTGCTTGAGAATCACAATCCAAAGACATTAAAAGAAACCCTTGCTACCCTTAATAAATTCTAAATCAGAAAATCATAGGCGCAAGGGAAAATTAACATTGATTTTTTGGACTATTCCGTCCTAGAGCAAATAAGGCTGGTCAAAACTGACTGGCCTTCTATTATCTGACAGAGTTTTAGTCAGATAATTAATATCAAGCTCAAGATCAAAAACAATCCTTTGAAGTAATTGTTCACTAATTAAATTTTGTTCACAGAATAAAAAGCTCAAAGCTTTTTCTGCTGTATAGTCAGGTAATAAAGCGTTGAGATACTTTTCTCCATCAGGATTATCTCCATAACTTCTCATAAGATTTTCATAGAGAATAGATTTCTCTTTATTACACTTTAATGCCTCAATTTCCTTTAATAAGCCAGAATTATCCCCCCTACTCGCAGCTTCACCAAGAGGCTTTAGAGTAAAGAATGTATATTCTTTTCCAGGTAAATAGTGGTGTCTATCACAGCGAGAAGCATAGTTAGGCTCTAATGCACCATTCTTTGTTTTATCTCCTCCCACTACAATAAGAGGATCAAAGAAAAGTGCAGGACATTCTTTATCATCAATAGTGTAATACCTATAAGTATAGAATGCTGAGTCCATACAATCAGGATGTTCACAATAAGCAGTAAGAGGAATTACATCAGTAGCAATATCAAGCATCAAGCGTGCAGTATTGTTAAATAAATCCCTTCTAAAATTTAATACTAAAGTTGGAAAAATAAACATACATCCTTTCTCTAATGAACAATTTCTTACCACGTATGCAAGACGTTCATCAAAGAATGAAGCTTCATCAATAATATATGTTCCAACTGTAGGATTATCTTTTATTACCTGCTCAAGACCAAAAGAATCCTTAATTCTAGCAATATTTTCACCACATCTAATATAGCCAGATCTATATGCAAGAGCATCATCAGGATAATCAGTAAAGCGGGCACCATCGATTTCACTGCGGATAAAAAACACTTTTCTTCTATCAACACAGCCTGTACTAGTTAACGCCTTTACTGCTTCACCTTTCTTTTGTGCTATTGCAGCATCACGCCAAACCCGGGCAGCGAATTCTGTCTTTCCGCTACCCATAGGACCAATTAACAAAACTCTTCGACCTGGCTTTGTAAAATCAAAATGAGTAAAAGTCTCATGGACATCAATTGTAGGGAATCCTAAAGACTTTAAAAAATCTTCACTTTTAGAATTTGCCTCAATATGCGGCATCAGAAACCTCACCTTCCATGATCTTTACACCGGCAGAACATCCAAGTCTTGATGCACCTGCTTCAATCATCTTAAGAGCTGTCTCTTTATCTCTAATTCCACCAGAAGCTTTAACACCAAGACGATCACCAACAGTCTTTCTCATTAGTTTAACAGCTTCAACAGTTGCACCACCTTTTGAAAATCCTGTAGATGTTTTTACATAATCTGCTCCAGCTTGCTCTGAAAGTTCTGAGGCTTTAACTATTTCATCATCTGTTAATAAACAAGTTTCAAGAATTACTTTTAAAAGCTTTCCCTTACAACCCTCTTTAACTGCTTTAATATCATTTAAAACAAAGTCGTAATCTTTATCTTTCATGGCACCAACATTAAGTACCATATCAATTTCTGTTGCGCCATCATCTACACTACAACTTGCTTCAAATGCTTTTGCCTTTGTACTCATTGCGCCTAATGGGAAACCTACAACTGTACAAACATTTACACCTGTACCCTTAAGTAATTCAGCACAAAGCTTTACATGACAAGAATTTACACATACTGAAGCAAAGTGATATTTCTTTGCTTCCTCACAAAGCTGTTTAATCTGACTTACAGTTGCATTAGCTGCAAGCATAGTATGATCAATATAAGATGCTATGTTGTTCATTTCTTTTTTCCTTATACGTTCATAAGACTACCCCATTTTCTTTATCCCTGCAATAAAGAAAAAATGAGGTTGTAAATCCTTAAAAGACATACTATCTTAATCGCATGATAGAAAAATTTAATAACGTATACATATGGGTTCTATTTGTTATTCTTATGGTAAATATCTCTCAAAGAAAACTGAAAGATACATACTATAAAACTAAAGCAATAATATATATTGCTCTACTTTCTTTACTTACATATCTTGGTGTAATAATTATCGATATCAAAGAACTATCAGGCTATTTTATTATCGTCCCAATTGCACTATCCATTGTTATTGGTTTTATCTTTCGTGATAAGGTATGGCCTTTTAGACTTAGATGTAGAAAGTGCAAAAAGAGACTTCCTTTTGAATATGTAATTGGTCATGATGACTGTCTTTGCCAAGACTGCCATGATGAAGCACACCCAGAAGAAAAAGCAGAAAGAGAAAGGATTGAAGCTGAAAAATTAAGAAAATCAAATCCAGAGCTTTTGCAAGCAAGCTTTATGGAAGCAGAAAAAATTGATGATATTAACTGGGATCTTTGGGAACCAACAGATAGATGTGTTATTACTTTTACACAAAAAGACGATAAGATTTTATTTATCGAAAAGAAAAGAGGTCTTGGTGAAGGTTATTTTAATGCTCCAGGAGGACACATTGAGCTTGAAGAAACCGCCAGTGAAGCTGCGATAAGAGAAACTAAGGAAGAAACAGGTCTCGATATTAAAGATCCTGTATTAATGGGTACTATATATTTCCAATTTAAGCATAAGGATATCAGAGAACTAGGATATGTTTTTACTTCCAATGGAGCTGAAGGTGAATTAAAGGAATGTGATGAAGCACGTCCTTTCTGGATTAGTAAGGACAAAATTCCATATGAGAATATGTGGGAAGATGATATTTTATGGCTTCCGGGTATGTTAGAAGGTAAAAAGTTTGAAGCATATTTCTTACTTGATGATAGGTCATTAATCGACCATAAGGTAATTTGGAAAAGTGAAGAGTAAATTAGCTCTTGGACTTGTACAAGTAGGAGGAAAACTTTCCTTCTATGAGGACATGCAGCCTCAATACTATAAAGACATATTAAGAAAAGCTATTAGAAGTGGCATTAGAGTATTTGATAGTGCTTACTCTTATGAAAATGCTGACAACCTATTATACTCAGTGTTAAAAGAACAACATGTTAAAAGAGAAGAATACGATATCACTCAAAAGATAATGCCACTTCCAACCTTTATTAAAAAGGCTGAAACTTCTCTTTCTCGCCTTAATTGTGATTACTTCAATACTCTATTAATTCATTGGCCAACTAAAGATGAAAGATTATTATTTTCAACTTTCAAAAGTCTTGAAAAGCTAAAAACAGAAGAAAAGTGCATCAACATCGGTGTTAGTAACTTTCCATATGAATTATTAAAACAAGTTTCTTCAGATTTCGAAGTAAATGTATTAGAGCGTTCATATTCTCTAATTTGGACAAAGGAAATTGACAAAATAATAGAACTCTCTAATGAAAAAAACATAAAACTATATGGATATGCACCTCTAGGAGAGGGATTATTAAGTGGAAAATATAGAGATAAAAGTTCTCTTAATGATGGTAGAAAGAATTTATGGGTATTTGATCATCTTAGTGAATTTCATTCTTTACTAGATATGGTAGAAAAATTAGCAATAAAGTATTCAACTACAATGGCTGAAATAGCTCTAGCTTTTTCAAGGCAAGGTGGTTTTGATAGAATATTTATTGGAATTAGTAAACCTTATCAGCTTGATATTTTCTCATCCACGATTACACTTGAAGAAGATGAAATCATCACACTAAAAAAGCTTGCAGATAAGATATCAAGCTATAATTTAACAGATAATATATATCAGCATAGGTGGTAACAATTGGAAGTTTTACTTGAAAGAGCAGAATGTGAAATAGTAGTTAAAAAGAGCAGATTTATCTCTGTAGCGCTTCCTTGTACCTCTTTAGAAGAAATAAAAAGTTTGGTTAAAATGATAAGAGAAGAGCATCCTGATGCTACTCATGTTGTCCATGCTGCAGTAATTGGACCCGCCGGTGATTTATACTCAATGAGTGATGATAGAGAACCAAAGAATACTGCAGGACGCCCTGCCTTAGAGGTATTAAAAGGAAGTGGTGTTACAAATATTCTTGTTTGTATCATAAGATATTTTGGTGGAACTCTTCTTGGTACAGGGGGACTTGTAAAAGCATATGGAGATAGCACAAAAGAAGTCCTTGGAATCATAAAAACTGAGCCTTTAATTGCAAAATCTAGCTTCTCAATGCTAATTTCCTATGATTTCTATGAGTTAATAAAAAGATTATTAAATCAAGTAAAAGCCTCAAATATTGAAGAAGAATTTACCTCTGGAATTACAATTAAAGGTTTAATTCCTCAAAGTGAAAAAGAAACTCTTGAAGCACGTTTTACTTCAATAACAATGGGGCGTTGTACTATCACGATTTCATGACAGTAAGCTTTTTACTACTATCTTGTAATACTAATCCCTTTTCTTCCTGTTTTTCACATATACTATTTTCTTCTACAATCTTAATACAAAGCGATATTATTTCTTCAATTGTAGCTCTATCTAATTTATCTATAATATCTTCCTTAGTATGGTAATATGTTTTTTCATTTGGAGTTGTTGAAGTACAAACAATAGATACTGCATCAAGACCACATCTTGCAGCAGATGCCGCATCTGTTGAACCACAAAATAAACCCATATAACCCATTTTTACTTTATATCCCATCTTTTCTGCTTTCATTGCACACATTGAAGCAAGAGAATTTGAAAGATTAACATATCCATTTACATCTTTTGTTAAGATAGTTAGTTCGGAAGAATCATATAAACAATCAAGATTAATAACTATAGGTGATACAAATTGATCCTTATGATGGTTGAACCACCAAGCAGATCCCTTTATTCCACACTCTTCTCCATCGAAAGATGAAAATATTAGTTTTGTGTTTTTTAAACCTTTATCATTATCTTTCTTCCATTTAAAGTATTTAGATAACTCTTCTAATACGCATGAAGAAATTAGATTATCACCGACTCCTGGAGAATATTCAGGGGTAATAAGCTTATATAAGTTTAAATAAACTATACTAGTAAGTGCCATTATTATTAATAGAACTATTTGAAATAGTGGTGGAAATCCTATATTAAATAAACCAAGTGTAAAAATGTCACAAATAAAGCCTACAATACAAGTAAGACCTAAAATAAGCCAATGTATTAGAGGTAAATATAGTGATAACACAATTGAACATTTATTATTCATCAATAGAGCACTATCATGATGAGATGTAAATATTATCGTATTTAAGCATTCTTCTTCCGGTTCTATTACACAATGAACATTAGTCATGTCACACTTTGAAAAGAATGTTTTATCAGAGCCTTTACATAAAAAGAATTCCCAAACAACTACAAAGGAAACAAATAAGAATAGAAGTAGAGCTAATAATGTACAACTAAAAAAACTCAATACAATAATCACTGGAGCTGTTATGGCTAATAATTTTATTGAGCCATAAAAGGCACTTTCACTTGAACGGAAAGAGGTAATAATAGCATCATCGCTATGCTTCTTGAATTCTTCAAGGAGTATTCTTGCACATTTTTTAGAACTTTCACTACCTGCCTTTCTAGGCCCTGTTTCAGAATAAATCTTAGCTGCTAAATCAAAAGCCTCCTCAGCAAGCTTAGATGCTTTCAAAGTTTCAAGATTCTCATTTGATTTCTTAACAGCAAATAATTCATTATTAACTTTCTTCTTTTTAAAAGGCCAAAACATACTCTATTAATATACAAGTCTTAAGTAGATCAGAAAACTATTTATTTATTTTTTTATGCCATAATGTGAATAAAATAACAAATAGAATATTGACAAAAAATATTAAATCCTCAATAATACCTTGTAATTGACTGAAAAGCAGTCCAATTTATTCAAATGGAGAGATGTCCGAGCGGTCGAAGGAGGCGGTCTTGAAAACCGTTGATGCGCAAGTATCCGGGGGTTCGAATCCCTCTCTCTCCGTTTTTTTTATTTGGAGAGGTGCGAGAGAGGCCGAATCGGGCTCCCTGCTAAGG
>JAQYFM010000206.1 GCA_028723145.1 Spirochaetales bacterium
GAAGGCTGTTTTAGCCTTTTTAACATCAAATAAATAAGGATAGTTTTTAAAAGTACTTTCGATAGCACTTCGGAAAGAATCGAAGAGTGCAATCTCAAGTTTCCTTGTTATTCTACCTGGCAAATTACTAACTCCATTTTGCTTACTTTAGCTATTGTCTGATAAATTGAACAATAATTGCTAGTTTCAATGCATGCTTCTTTGAAAAGCTCAAAAGAAGATGGATTTTTAACACTTATTGTCATCTTTGTATGTTCAAGGGTAGTTGGGGTTTCACTCCTTTTCTCGCCTTCAACATGTATATCACAGCTATCATAAGTTACTCTACCCTTTAAAACGTCAACAAGTGTAGAATAGTAACAACCTGATAGTGCTCCTAACAGGTATTCATAAGGGCCTGTTGAGGAATCAAAATAATTAGTTACTCCCTCCTTTGAATGGAATGATCTTGATGTATCAGTAAAATGCGCAAATATTTCTCTACTCATAACTAAATAATAACTCTTTATTACTATCTTTGTCATGTATTATAAATAATCTGCATCTGTTGATTTTCCGATACTTTTGGAATAATGTTTACCCATGTTATCACTAGACCTTTTATATCAAGCAGCATTCGCTTTAAAGGATGTTGCCAGAAATACAGACTTAATTCGTGCACCTCGTATGTTCCCAAATGACGAGGTTTATTTAAAGACAGAGAACCTTCAGCTAACTGGTTCCTTTAAGTTAAGAGGAGCTTACAATAAAATTGCTCGTCTTTCAGAAGAAGAAAGGGCTAGGGGCGTTGTTGCTTGTTCTGCAGGAAACCATTCACAAGGTGTTGCTTTAGCAGCTCAAAGAGCAGGACTATCAGCTGTAATTTGTATCCCTGAAGGTGCTCCAATTTCAAAAGTTGAAGCAACAAGAAGCTATGGTGCTGAAGTTGTTCTTGTACCAGGTGTATATGATGATGCTTATGAAAGAGCTCTTCAAATTGCTGCAGAAACAGGTAGAACTCTAATTCATCCATTTGATGATGATGATGTAATAGCAGGACAAGGTACTATTGGTCTTGAAATATTAAACCAGCTTAGTAGCGTTGATGCTGTAGTTGTTCCAGTTGGTGGTGGTGGCCTTATCAGTGGTGTTGCATATGCAATTAAGTCACTTAAGCCAAGTTGTAAGGTATATGGTGTACAGGCTGCTGGAGCTCCTAGTATGTATGAAGCATTAAAACATGGAAAGAGGGAAGCCCTTAAGAATGCAGCATCTCTTGCTGATGGAATTGCAGTAAAGATGCCTGGTGAAAAGACCTTCGAGTATTGTCAAAAATATGTTGATGAAATTGTAACTGTTACAGATGATGAAATTGCATCTGCAATACTTACCTTGATGGAGCAACAAAAGCTAGTTAGTGAAGGTGCTGGTGCAACTCCAGTTGCAGCTTTACTCGCTGGAAAGATTGATATTAAAGGTAAGAAGACTGTATGCCTAATCAGTGGCGGTAATATCGATGTAACAATTTTATCTCGTGTAATTACACGTGGTCTTATGATGCAGTCTCGTCTCGTTGAACTTGAAATTGAAGTATTCGATAGGCCAAAGCAACTTGCACAAGTATCTAATCTTGTTGCAGATCTTGGTGCTAACGTATTTAATGTTGAGCATGATAGAAAAACAGATAGTATTGATCTTAAACACTGTATTCTACGCCTAGGTCTTGAAACAAGAGATCGTGAACACATTGATCAAGTTGTAAATGCTATTCGTGAGCATGGTTGGAGATGTAAAGAGCTGTGATTAAATATCTGTTTTTTGATGTAGATGGAACCTTACTCCCATTTGGAGAGGATGCAACAGAGAGTACAAAGCTTGCACTAAAACTTGCTCATGAAAAAGGGCATAAGCTTTTTCTAAGTACAGGAAGAAGTCCTGCTGAACTTGACCCAAGATTAAAGGTATTTCCTTTTGATGGTGGAGTATTCTCCGGAGGTTCTATTGCAATTGCAGATTCTAATAGGATTTATGAAAGATTCTTCTCTGCTGAACAAGTAGAGAAGGTCTTTGAGCTCGCTAATAAAAGAGGATGGCTATTACTGTCACAAACAGATAAAGGCTCTTATATGACTAATCAAATGAGAGATACTCTCTTTGATATGTTTATGAGGTGTAATGGTAGATTACTTGTAATAGATAATCTTTATACAGTTTCTAAATTAGAAGTAATGCCTAATATTACAAAGATGATTTTTATTACACCTGATCATGATGTAAAAAAGGTTAGAGAAGAGCTAAGAGGAATCTTTGATATTGTTGATAATACAATGGGTGTTCCTTTAGATGATTGTGCAGAGATAGTTTTACCTGGGGTATCTAAGTCAACTGGTATGAATGCTATAATGGAGTACTATAAAGCTCCTTTATCAGATTCAATTGCATTTGGAGATGGTGCAAACGATATTGAAATTGTAAGAGATAGTGGACTGGGAATTGCAATGGGTAATGCAAGTGAAGATTTAAAAAGCGTTGCAGATTTTATCACAGGTAGTGTAGATAAAAGTGGTATCTATGATGCATTAAAACATTTTGAGGTGATAGATTGAAAAACGAATATAGATCCTCTATTAGATCTAAAAATTTAATCAGAAATGCACTTTTGTCATTAATGACAGAAAAACCATTTGAGAAAATTACAATAACTGACATTGTTAATCGTGCGGATATCAATAGAGGAACCTTCTATGCCCACTATAGAAGTACTACTGAGGTTTTAGAGAAGATTCAAAGTGATGCAATTAGTGAAGTAAAAACTATCTTTGAATCTATGGACTATAAAAACTTTTTTAATGAATGTGAAAAGACTTTAAAAGAGATTTCTGAGTTTTTAAAAAAGGATTTAGAGTACTATAAAATGCTTGTTGTGATTGATGGTGGAAAAGGATTTGTATCCTCTTGGAAAGAAAGCCTAGTAAATTTCTTTTCTGGCGCATCCTTTTTAAATAGCCAAGGCTTTCCTACAAATGAAATGTATTTAGCAATTAACTTTGTAATTAATGGCCTTGCTGATACATATCTTGATATTTTGCTTGGTAAATCAAAAATTACTCTTGATGAAGCACCTATTTATTTATCTACTCTAGTTAAGAGGGTAATGTCTCCATATTTATAATTTGGGTTTTGTTGTTTCTTTTTAACAACAGAAGAAACAACAAAAACGCATCATTATTAGAGATAAACAGAATGATCCAAGACCTCCTGTATATACATTTCCATAACTTCTATTTGTTTGTTGATAAGTACTTCTACCTGTTTCAAGATAGTTTAATAAATTCTTGTATTCACTATTTTGAGGATCCATTGAACATGCTTTTCTTGCATTAAGAGTTGCTTCAGTTGCATTTCCTAAATTAGCATGACAAATAGCACTTAAATAGTACCACTTAGCATTTCTTTCATTGATAGTAATCTGAGAAAGCGCATTTAAAGCCTCTCTGAATCTATGATATCTGATGTAGTTTTGTGCAGCTTGATATACAAGAGGTTCTTCAGTAGCAGTACTATTATAAGTTGATGTAGATTCAAAAGGATTATAGTTATTCTTTTTATTCATAATCTCATCATATGCAGCATTAATATCCTGCATCTTTTTAGCTGCTTCAGGAGAGTTACCTGTTACATCTGGATGATATTGTTTTGCAAGCTTCTTATAAGCCTTTTTAATCTCTTCTTCACTTGCAGTTGGGCTAACACCTAATACGCTGTAAGGATCATTCATTTCTTTCTATTTAGTACCTCAAACCTGCTCCATACACCACTGTATATGATATTTCGTAATATCGAAAGATTATCATCAAGAGGTAATCTTTCCAAGCTATTTGCAGCTTGGGACAATGGAATTTCAAGTAGCTCTTTTACCACTTTATCAAAGTCTTCTTGGTTAGAAATATCTTTGAGAGGATTAAAGCTACCATGTTTGATATCCTTTTTAAGATCATCATAACTATCCATAATATAGATAAAACTTCCTAAAGATTTACCTATTTCTGTTAACTTCTTATAAAATACATCTTCCTTAGGAGCAAATATCTCTTTAATCATATCTCCTGATAGAGAAGAAAGTGTAACTATATTATTTTCTCCTACTTTCTCAAGTGCAATAATCTTTTGTAGGTTATCTGAAAGACATTCATATTGACGCTTATACTTAACCTTTAACACAGAAATATAGCTTTCAAGCTTTAAAAGCTTTTGCTCATCTCTATTTGAGTCTCCATCGAGTAGATTATCCTTTAATGAAAAATAAGATAAAAGAACTTGCATGTCACTAACATATTCAGTTAGTTCATTTACAGTGTATTTGTGCTTTCCAATTGGGTGTACAGCACATCTTTTTTCATTTTCTTTATCGTTAGTATTATAAAGGTCAGATAGCAAAAGATATAAGAATGTCATATCATATGAAAGTAATGACATTCCTTTCTTACCATATTTTTCTTCAAGTCCATTACATAGACCGCAGTAATATGATTTATATTTATTAAGTTCTTCTTTTGAAAGCTCTTTTCTATTAATAACTACGTAACCGAACATATCAAGTTTTTCCTATAAACTTTTCTCCACATTTAGGACATGTAATGCGGACCTTTCCTTTCCCTTTTGGTACAAAGCATGAAGCTTTACACTTTGGACAGTAAAACATTTCATGTGTTTTAAGCTTTTCTTTGAGTGCTTTCTTTTTAGCTTTCTCAGCTTCTTTTGCTGCTTTTTTCTTTGGGTCTGCAGAGAATAAGGTCTTAAACTTATAGTTTTCCTTGTATCTTTTACTTTTATCTTTAGAAAAAATTCTAAAGACACTTAGTGCAAGGAAGCAAACTCCAAGAATTGTTAATACAACTTCAACATAGGGATATGAAAAGGCACCTGCTCCCACTATGCATACTAGTCCTAAGACTGAAAGAAAAAGTGATAGCTCATCAGCTCCTGCTCTATCTTTAAATAAATCATCCACAAACTTTTGAAATTTATTCATAAGTTTAAATATGAGAGATTATGTTCACCTCGTCAATAAAAGTAATATAATATTAATAAGGAGTTTTTAAGTACTATGGAAAAAAGACAATATGTTTGCCCTAAATGTGGGTGTACACACTATGTTTCTGATACGATTCAAACAACTGGTGGAAATTTTTCCAAGCTGTTCGATGTACAAAATAAAAAGTTTATCACAGTATCTTGTGCTGATTGTGGTTACACTGAGCTATATAGAAAAAATAATAATGCAGCACTAGATATCTTAGATTTCTTCATGAATTGAGGTTTTATATGAAAGTAATTGCTCATAGAGGTTTTTCCGGATTATATCCAGAAAATACAATGTTAGCTTTTGAAAAAGCTATTGAAATTGGTGCTGATGGAATAGAACTAGATGTTCATCTTTCAAAGGATGGACATGTAATGATAATGCATGATGAAGCATTAAAAAGAACAGCTGGACTTGATGGCGTAATTTCAGATTACACAAGAGCAGAGCTTGAGAAGATTTCTGCGGGAAAAACAAAGAATGATGAATTTGGGTTTACTCCAATTCCTTCTTTAGATGAGTATCTTTCTTTTATGGCTAGTCATAGAGATAGAATTACTAATATTGAGTTAAAAACAGCACCTGTTTATTATCCTGAGATTGAAGAAAAGACTCTTGAACTAGTAAGAAAATACGACCTTGAGAATAATATTATTTATTCATCCTTCAATTGGCTTTCAATAGTAAGGATGAAGCAACTTGGAAGCACTAGTAAAACAGGATTACTATTTTCAGGAATGAAGCTCTATAACCAAGCATTCATAGTTAATTCTTTAGGAATCGATTATTTCCATCCAGATTTTAATGACTTAACTACAGAAATAGTTAAGTCCTACCTTGATAACAAAGTAGGGCTTAATGTATGGACTGTTAATGAAACAAACGATATAGAAGTTTGTAATAATTGGAATATCGATAGTGTAATAACAAACTATCCTGACCGTGCAATTTCTATTGCTCGTTAATCCAACGATCAATAAAGGTTTTAGCACTTCTATTCATCTCTTCCATAAATGATGATGTATATTTTCTGTTGTAGTAATAATCTGCAACAGAAGCATCTTCAATTGGAAGAAGATGTTTTGATGCAAAGTACTCTAAGTGTTTTTCATACTGAGAATATATATCATCAGAGGTTAAATCTTTATAACCATTTTCCATAAATATAGAAGATGAAGTATCAGGACGAGGTGTTGTTACTTCACTTTTTTTCTCACTTAATGGATAACCCATAATAAGCATTGCTGCAGGGATAGCATGAGAAGGAAGATTTAAAAGTTTTTGAAGTCTTTCATAGTTTTCAATGATATCCCCGATAAAACAAGATCCAAGGCCAAGGGCTTCTGCTGCAACTACCGCATTTTGGCTAGCAATAATTGCATCCTGCATACAGAGATGCATGTCACCAAGTCCTGTAGCTCTCAAAGGTTTAGCAAACTTTTCATCTGACTTTGAGTATTTAAAGAACTTCTCCCACTTATTATTATCTGCAAGGAAAATCCACACAATTGGTGCATTTGCAATCATCTTCTGTCCATCACAGATATCAGCAAGTTCATTTTTAATATCTTTATCAGTTATTTCAATAATAGAATATAACTCCATATTCCCTGCAGAAGGAGCTCTCAGTGTTAACTCTTTAAGTTTATCTAAAACCTCTTTTGAAATCTCTTCTTGCTTAAAAGCTCTACAACTCTTTCTTGATTCAATTAATTTAATAGTTTCTGTGTTCATAGAATTTACTTTAACATAAAGTTCAAAAAGTGTGTTGACTAAATGGTTAATTTGAGATTAATTCTCATATTGATGTATAACACTAAACAAAAAACTCAATTAATAGAGTATTTAAAGACTCAAAAAGCCCCCATGAGTGCAACCGAGATTGCAAATAACCTCAAAGAAATTGGAAAGAGCACAGTCTTTAGATTGCTTAAAACATTAGAAGAAGAAAGTATTATTAAAAGCTTTGCTGAAAATAGAATTAAATTTTATATCTATAGTCCTCAATGCTGCCATGAGCATATACATGCTGCTTGTATTAAGTGTGGGCGTTTTATACATCTTGATAGTGAAGCTAGTCATGAAATTGAGAAGGCGATGGAAAAGAGTGGATTAAAAATTGACTCTGATCAAGTAATCCAGTGTGTTTGTGATAAATGTAGGAGCAGTGAGAATTGAAGAAAGCTTTAATAATATTTCTATCTATATTTTTACTTCTTTCTTGTACTAAGAGTGAGGAGAATAAAGATAAATTAGTTATCAGTGCAACAAATTTTCCTTGCTATGATGCTGCTCGTGCAGTTTTTGGTGATAAAGCAGATATCAAGATGATTTTACCATATGGAGGAGAGAGTCATTCATATGAACCAACTAGTGAAGATATCATCAGAATAATGAATTCTGATTTATTTATCTCAACTGGTGGAGAAAGTGAAAGTTATGTTGATAAAATTTTATCCTCATTGGACAAGGAAGTAATTAATTTTCGCTTGATAGATAATGTATCACTATTGTTAATTGAATCAGATGAAGGAATTGTTCAAAAGGAAGAGGAAGAAGAGGGAGAGGTTTTTGATGAACACGTATGGACAAGTATTTCAAATGAAATTGAAATAATAAAATCCCTCTGTGAAGTTGCTATCTCTATTGATCCAGTGAATGCTGATACATACATAGCAAATAGTGATTCATACATATCCTCTTTAATAGAAATAAAAGAATCATTTGAAGAAATTATAGCTTCTTCAAAGAGAAAAACTTTAGTTGTAACAGATCGTTTTCCTCTTGCCTGCTTTGCATCTGAATTTGGTTTAGACTATATTGCAGCTTTTCCAGGATGCGCAAGTGAGAGTGAGGTAAGTGCTAAAACTGTTGCTTCTTTAATTGATTATGTTAAAGATAATAATATCCCAGTAGTTTTACACATGGAGCTTGCTAATACACTCTTATCAAACGTTGTAAGTGATGAAACAGGGTGTAAGGTCCTTGAATTTAATTCCTGCCACAATATTTCTAAAAGAGAAGGGCTAGAGGGTGTTACTTACGTAGATTTAATGAAAAAGAATATTGATGTAATTAAGGAGGCCTTGAATTGAAACCTCTAATAGTTGGTAAGAACATAACCTTAGGTTATGAAGATCAAGTAGTTGCTAAAAATCTAAATTTCACTGTTTCTGAAGGTGATTACCTTTGTATCTTAGGGGATAATGGTGCGGGAAAATCTACACTTGTAAAAGCAATATTGAATTTACATGAACCATTAGAAGGCAATCTAGATTTTTCCTTTGATCGCTCTGAAATAGGTTATTTACCTCAGAGATCTCAAATACAGAGAGACTTTCCTTCCTCTGTTTATGAGGTGGTGTTATCTGGTTGTGTTAATTCCCTTAAAAGTAGATTCTTTTATGATAAAAATGATAAGAAGCGGGCTTTAGATAATATGGCTAAGCTTGAAATCTTAAACCTATCAAAGCAACCATTTGCTCTTCTATCAGGTGGACAACAGCAGAGGGTATTACTTGCTAGAGCTTTGTGTGCTGCCAAAAAGGTATTACTTCTTGATGAACCTGTTTCAGGGTTAGACAGCCATACTTCATCTGAACTTTATAAAATTATTGATAACTTAAATGAAGACAAAATGACTATTATTATGGTAACTCATGACGTCCATCCTGCTTTAAATAGTGCTAATACAATCTTACATTTGGGAAAATCATTCTTCTTTGGAAAAAAGGAAAGATACTTTGAAAGTGAAGTAGGTAAAAAATATTTAGAGGAGAGTGGCCACCATGATTGAGATGTTTTCTTATTCTTTTATGCAAAGGGCAATAATAGTTGGTCTTTTAGTATCACTTTGCTCAGCATTACTTGGAGTATCATTAGTACTTAGACGTTTTTCCATGATTGGAGATGGTTTATCTCATGTAGGCTTTGGAGCTTTAGCTGTTGCTACTATTTTCTCTTTTTCACCTCTTGCTTTTACAATACCTGTTGTTGTAATAGCCGCTATTTTGATATTGAGAATTAATGAGAAAAGCAAAATTGGAAGTGATAGCGCTATTGCACTAATTTCATCATCATCTCTTGCAATAGGTGTAATGGTAATAAGCTATGTTAAAGGTACAAATACAGATATTAATAACTTCCTTTTTGGATCTTTATTAGCAGTAAATAAAACTGATGCAGTATTTTCTATAATCCTTTCCTTAGCTGTACTTCTTTCATATATTCTTTTATATCCAAGACTATATGTAGTTACCTTCGATCCTGTATTTGCTAGATCTGCATCAATTAAAGCAGATAGATATACAACTCTATTAGCAATTCTTTCTGCTCTCACAATTGTACTTGGTATGAGGATGTTAGGCTCCCTGCTAATAAGTGCTTTAATAATTTTTCCTTGCTTAAGTGCAAAAAGAGTTGCAACAACGTATAAGGGGGTGACAATTCTTTCTGCTGTCATTTCGCTTTCTGCCTTCATGATTGGAATTACAATTAGTTATAATGCTGGTACTCCTGTAGGTGCATCTATTGTAATTGTACATTTAGCAATATTTATTGCTCTTACAATTTTCAGTTTTATAAAAGAGTATTATCAACAAAAAAGACTTCTAAAAGAGTAATAAAAGAAATAATATCAATTATTAGAGGACTAAATATGTTAAGTAGAGATGAAGCCTTAGAAGTTTTTAAAAAATATAATAAAAGTGAAAGCTTACTACACCATGCATATTGTGTAGAGGCTACGATGAGAGAATTTGCTCTAAAGAAGGGTGAGGATCCTGAGTATTGGGGTATTGTAGGCTTACTACATGATATCGATTGGGAAATGTATCCAGAAGAGCATTGCAAGAAAGCTCCAGAGTTACTTGCACCTTATTTTGATGAGGATTTTATCCACTCTGTTTGTTCTCATGGTTGGAGTATTTGCTGTGATGTTGAGCCAACAAAAGAGATGGAAAAAATCTTATTTACTATCGATGAATTAACTGGTCTTGTATATGCTACTGCATTAATGAGACCAGAAAGAATGGTTGGTATGAGTGTTAAATCTGTAAAGAAAAAGTGGTCAAGCAAAGGCTTTGCTGCTGGTGTAAATAGAGATTTAATTCTCAAGGGCTCAGAGCTTTGTGGTATCGAGCTTCCTGAATTAATTCAAACTACTATTGATGCTCTAACGAAGGTTTCTGATGCAATTGGACTATAAAGATGATTGCGCTTGGCAAATTGATGATCCTATGATTGAGTGGACTGGTCGTGCAGAAGGTATGGACGACCAGCAATTTGCTTTTTCAGATATTATTAAATCTGACGATTAGAAATAGAAAGGTATGCGCAGTATGCACTTGAGAATGCGTAAGTGAGGTTGTATCCACCACACTCGCCATCAACATCTGTGCATTCACCAATTATGTAAAGATTATCGACTAATTTTGACTTAAATGTGGTTTTATCGATTTGTGAAGAATCAACACCACCTTTAGTTACTGTTGCAAGATTAAGCTTATCAAGTTTTACATTTAGTTTTAAAGAAGTAATATTCTCCATTATTTCTTGAATGTCTTTTTTAGAAAGTTCTGCTACTTTCTTTTCTGAGCATGATAATACTACTTCTAAAAATGATTTAGGCAATAAAGTTAAATCATGGATTGCATTAATGCATTTTGTTTTCCCATTTTGGTTTTTAATTTCTTCTTTATCTAGATTAGCAAAAGTAAGTATAACTTCATCATTATTTTCTACAAATCTAGACATATTCATAACCATTGGGCCTGTTATACCTCTTTTTGTAAATAAGATAGGTCCTGTGTATTTCTTCTTTTTATGGGTTAGTGTTACGTTGTTAAGTGTAATACCCTCTAACTTTTGAGTATTGATACTATCTGTGATTAGTGCACTTAATGCTGGCCTGAGAGGAATTATTTTGTGCCCAAGGGATTTTAAAATAGTAAAAAATGAGCCATCAGAGCCAGTTAGAGGATATGATGCACCACCCGTTGCGCATACAACTACTTTCGCCTCATAGCTTTGTTTATTTGTCTTAACAATAAAGTAGTTATCCTTTTTCTCTATTGAAACTACTTCTTCATTGAGATGGATATTTTTTAAATCCTTTACCAATGCATTCTTGATATCATTTGCATTATTAGAGGTTGGAAATACCTTTCCATCTTCTCTGATGTACGTTTCAACACCTTTTGCTTTAAGATATTCTCTTATACGTTCTGGACCAAAGGCATAAATTGAAGGAGATATAAAATTCTTTTTATCGTAGTAGTGCGTAATAAATGATTTTATATCTTCACTATGTGTAACATTACATGCTCCATTACCTGTTATTAATAATTTTGAGCATAGTTTATTTGTTTTTTCAAAAAGATGAGCTGAGGGAATTAAAGAAGAAAGGAAGGAGCCAGCAGCTCCTCCCCCAATTATGATTGTATCTATCACTTTTCTTCCTGTACAATTTTTAACTTAAGGTCATTAAGCTGGCCCTCTTCTACATATGCAGGGCAGTCATCCATTGGTGACATTGCAGCTGTATTTTTAGGGAATGCAATAACCTCTCTAATTGTATTAACCTTGCTGATAATCATGCAAAGTCTATCAATTCCTGGTGCAATTCCTCCGTGTGGTGGTGGAGAGAATTTAAATGCATCAAGTAAGAAGCCAAAACGCTCTTGAGCAACATCATCTGGGAAGTTACAGATTCTGAAGATTCTCTTCTGAAGCTCGATATCATGAATTCTTATTGAACCTGAAGCAAGTTCATAACCATTTAATACGAGGTCATAAAGATCGCCCTTTACAGCACCTGGATCACTTTCAAGTGTATCAATGTATTCAGCCTGTGGCATACTGAACATGTGGTGAGCAGCTTCCCAATGGCCTTCATCTTCATTGTACTCAAAGAGAGGGAAGTCAATAATCCAGCAGAATGCAAATTCATCTTCATTGATAAGCTTTAAATCTGCACCAAGCTTGCTTCTTACAGCACCTAAGCTGTTACAGCATTTCTTCCAGTTGTCATGAGCAACTAATAAGATTAAATCACCATCTTTAGCACCTGTTGTTTCAAGTACTTCACTTTCAAGACCTGCAAAATACTTAGTAACACCACCTGAAAGTTTTCCATCTTGAACCTTCATCCAAGCAAGACCCTTAGCGCCGTAAACCTTAGCCGCATCCTCAAGTTCTGTGATGTACTTTCTTGTATAGTCAAAACCATCTTTGTGAGGTGCTACAATGTACTTAACTGCACCTTTACCTTTTAATGGTTCTAAGAATGCATTGAAAGTTGATTTAGCAGCAAATGAAGAAGCATCATGCATTTCAAGTCCAAATCTTAAATCTGGTTTATCGCAACCATAAGTATTTAGAGCATCGTTATATGCAATTCTCTTAAAGTGCTTTGGAAGGTCAACATCTAACACTTTCTTAAATACATCATTAAATAGATCTTCCATCATTAATAGTACATCATCTCTAGTTACATAGCTCATCTCGATATCGAGCTGGGTGAACTCGAGCTGTCTATCACCTCTTGGATCTTCATCTCTATAACAGCGAGCAATTTGGAAGTATTTATCCATACCACTTACCATTAATAGCTGCTTATAAAGCTGTGGTGACTGTGGAAGAGCAAAGAATTTACCAGGATAAATTCTTGAAGGGACTAAGAAGTCTCTAGCACCCTCTGGTGTACTTCTGATAAGGGTAGGTGTTTCGATTTCTAAGAAATCAGTTTTATAGAAGTACTCTCTAATAGCTTTAACAATCTTATGTCTTAAAACTATTCTATCGGTCATACCTTTACTTCTTAAATCAAGGAAGCGGTACTTTAATCTTAAGTCTTCTTTAGCATTACACTCATCATCGATCATGAAAGGAAGAACAGCACACTGAGATAGAATTTCAATCTTCTCCGCTTTAACTTCAATTTCCCCAGTAGCCATATCTGGGTTAATCATGCTATCTGGACGACGACGAACAATACCTTTGACTGCAATACAGTATTCAAGTTTTAAGGAAGCTGCTACTTCCTGAAGTTCTTGAGATGCATCATCATCAACTACAACTTGAGTAAGACCATAGCGGTCTCTAAGATTTATAAAATGAAGGGCACCATGGTTTCTATCTCTGTGGACCCAACCGTTTAGGATTACGCTTTTACCTTCATCTGTAGCTCTAAGATCACCACATGTGACTGTTCTCTGCATAAAAGCTTCTTCTGACATGTTATTCTCCTGCCTGAAATAGGATTACATTATGGAATAATATCATCATCCTATTTTCTTTACAATTATTTAGTTGATGCAGCTAACTGCTTAGTATACTCTCCTTTAAGATACTTCTTGCTATATACATCGCTCTTTCTAACATTCTTTCTGTCTGAGAGACGGTGTAAAGAACTCTTTCCTTGATTATCTTTACTTACTAAATAAATTTGGTCTCTTCTTAGAGATTCATCCATTAACATACTTAGTGATGAAGTTGCAAGCATTTGAGATCCCTTTTTGTTGATTCTATTGTCTGAGAAAAAGTTTTGTAAAAAACCAGCTAAATTAACACTTAATGCAGATCCTAAATCGTTTATTAATATTGTACCACCAGTATCTAGTGCTTTTAGTAAGACAGGAAGAATACAACAAAGATGAACAATACCTCTGCCAAGTAGTTCCTGATCTTGGAAAAGTCTTAACTTTCGTTTCTTTATGATATCTCCTGTTTCGTTATAGACATCTTGTGATAGCTCTGCATCAATGTAGGATCCCATCTTAATTAGTTTTAAATCTGAAAAACCCATATCTATGTTTTTTAGTATAGTATTGGCAGTCCTAATCCTATCTTCATTTTCTAAGTATAAGTTTAAATATTCTCTCTTAGGTTCACAGATAAACTCAAGATTTTGGAAAAATTCCTTTACATCTAGAATACTATTTTTTATTGATAAATTTAGTTTATCTGCAATTGATAAAAATAAAACAGATTTTGAAGGGGAGAGTAGAGATGCTTCATTACGGCTTAATGAAGTAATTTGAAGCTCATCTCCATTTCTTTTAAATATTGGAGTTAATCTTTCAGTTCTCTTAAATAACCATTCTTTTGTTATTTTATTATCATTAATTACAAATCCATATTTATAAAAACTACCATTTTGAATAATTTCAACTTCAAGATGAGTATCTAATAGTGATGAATACTCTAAAAGAGCAAAAGGCTCATTAAACATAACAGTGTTCATTGAAGATGATAAAAATACCATTTTCTTCATGAAATTCAAGGTTTTTAAGAGATTTGTCTTTCCAGATTCATTATCACCAAATAGTGTTATGCTTCTTAGAACACCAATATTACCTGGAACAAGGTCTGTGCTAACAGTTGCAATATTTTCTTCCATCACCTTGTCATGGCTAGCAAGGAGAGAAAGAGTTTGTTCATCATAAAAAGAACGATAATTTTTAAAAGTAAAATTAATAAGCATTATTTGTAATCTCCTTGGCTTAAATACTAAATCTTAAATATATATTTTGCAATTATTTTGCAAATATTTATATTAAGAAGCTTGAAAATAGATAAGTTAACTTATTTTTTTGATATTCATTATTAAAAATATTTTTAAAGTCGTTATGTCATAAGTATCTAAAAATCTTTAGGGGGAGACTGTCCAAAAAGTCAAAACTAAAATATGATATACGCTGGATATATTGTAGTGACATATATTAATACCGCTATATAAAGCGTATATAAGTATTTAACAGATAGTTTTCGGACAGTCTAGGGGGG
>JAQYFM010000207.1 GCA_028723145.1 Spirochaetales bacterium
GAAATAAATGAGTCAATAGAGAGAGAAGCTCTAGTAATACCAAGGAGAATTGGTCTTGCAACAGCTGGCTGACCACCTTCCTTAATAGTTCTTTCGTTCTCTTCTAAGAACTTATGCTTATCAACTTGCTGCTGGAAAATGAACTTTGTATCACCAACATCAAGAATCTGAACCTTTCTAAGCATCTGACGGATAATGATACCAAGGTGCTTATCATTGATATCTACACCCTGCTGTCTATATACCTGCTGTACTTCATCAACCAAGAAGGACTGGAGTGCATTTTCACCAAGGATATTAAGAATATCATGTGGATCCTTTGCTCCATCACAAAGAGGTTCAGCAGCAACAACTGTATCTCCATCACGTACTAAGATGTTTGATCCCATTGGTACAACGTGCTTGAATACCTTACCAAACGCATCTTTAACGTTGATAATTCTCTTACCCTTTGCAACAGCACCAATTTCAACAGTACCAGAAACCTGAGCAAGAACTGCTGGATCTTTTGGCTTTCTAGCTTCGAAGAGTTCACCAACACGTGGAAGACCACCGGTGATATCCTTTGTCTTAAGAGAAGCCTTTGAGAGCTTAGCGAGAACAGTACCAACACCAATATCAGAACCTTCCTCAACTTGGAGGTAAGCGCCACCTGGGAGTGAGTATGTTACATCTGAGCCATCAGCTGTTCTGATAACCATTCTTGGCTGGAGGTTTTCAAGGTTGTGTTCAGTAATCTTTCTCTCAACGTTACCTGTTTCTTCGTTAACTTCGTTAATGAGTGTTGAACCTTCCTTGATATCTGCAAAGAGAACAGTACCTGCAACTTCAGAGATAATTGGTTCACTGAATGGGTCGAACTCTACGATTGCATCACCAACATTAACAATCTGGCCTTCTGTTACGCATAAGAATGAACCTGGAGCAACCTTGTGCTCAACTGGGTTACCCATGATGAATACTCTTCCACTATTTTCTTCAATGATACCATTGAATGCTGATGTGCATACAATGCCATCCTTCTTATATAGTTCAGAACCCTTAGCAACAAGAGAACCAGGAAGAGCAATGAGCTCATCGTATAGACCAGTAATTTCCTGAAGTACACGTGAAATTTCGATAGCACCCTTTCTTGGGAAAATCTTTCTACCGTCTAAATCACTTGTAATTGTTAAGCCAGAGATCTTACCTACGATAACAAGGTGGTCAAATGTAAGCTTGTTAGCTTCACTTGATGCTGTAGCTGTACCACCAACGTGGAATGTTCTCATGGTAAGCTGTGTACCAGGCTGACCAATTGACTGTGCTGCAATTGTACCAACTGCTTCACCAATATCTACTGGGCGGTTATTTGCGAGGTTTCTACCATAACACTTAGCACAAACACCATATTTAGCTTCACATGTTAATACAGTTCTAAGATAAACTCTCTCGATTCCTGCATCTTCAATCTTCTTAGCAGTCTCATCGTCGATTTCAACGTTAGCCTTTGCAAGAACAACTGGCTTACCGTTTTCATCACGAAGGAATGGGTGTACTACATCATCTACTGGGCAACGACCTGTAATTCTGTCTGCAAGGTGTTCAATAATTTCATCACCTTCCTTGATTGCAGAACGCCAAATACCGTTGATTGTATGACAATCGTCAATATTAACAACAACGTCTTGAGAAATATCTACAAGTCTTCTTGTAAGGTAACCAGCTTCAGCGGTCTTAAGAGCTGTATCTGAAAGACCCTTACGAGCACCGTTTGTTGAGATGAAGAACTCGATGATTGAAAGACCTTCCTTGAAGTTTGACTTAATAGGGAACTCAATGATATCACCACTAGGACGAGCCATGAGACCACGCATTGCACCAAGCTGTCTAATCTGAGTCTTACTACCTCTCGCACCAGATACAGCCATGAGATAGAGTGGGTTAAATCCATTCTGGCTCTTTTCAAGCTGATCCATAAGAGCATCAGTAAGTTCATCATTTGTCTTAGACCAAAGACCAATTACACGGTTGTATCTTTCTTCCTGTGTAATCTGACCAGAACGATACTGGCTGATAATCTGAGACTGTTCTTCATTAGCCTTTGTAACAAGCTCTTGCTTTACATCTGGTACAATCATGTCTGAAAGACCGATTGTTGCACCAAATAATGTAGCATACTTATATCCGACATCCTTAATTGAATCGAGAAGTTCGATAGCAACAGATGCCTTATTATTCTTAATTGTTGAACCAATTACCTTCTTAAGCTGCTTATCACCAAGTAAGTAGTTCTGGAATGGAACACCTTCAGGAAGAGCTGCATTAAAGAGGATTCTACCTGGAGTTGTATCAAACCAAGTTTTACCATCACTGATTACTGAGTTACCATCTTTGTCAATGATTTCAAGTCCCTTCTTGAAACGGAACTTAATCTTTGCATTATAACTTACTGCATTTTGGTCAATTGCAGCTTCAATTTCAGCGATGTTGTTATAGTGGTGACCCTCTCCATGTGCGCCTGGCATTTCCTTTGTTAAATAGAAGATACCAAGTACCATATCCTGGTGAGGAGCAACAATTGGTTTACCGTTTGCTGGGTCAAGAAGGTTTGTAGCAGAGAGCATGAGTGTCCAACACTCGAGCTGAGCAGCTTGAGTGAGAGGTACGTGAATAGCCATCTGGTCACCATCGAAGTCAGCGTTAAATGCCTGACATACGAGTGGGTGAAGCTTAAGTGCCTTACCATCAACAAGTACTGGTTCGAAGGCCTGAATACCAAGACGGTGGAGTGTAGGAGCACGGTTAAGCATTACTGGGTGCTCTTTTACAACTTCATCAAGGATAGACCATACCTCTGGTGCTTCACTTTCAACAAGAGTTTTTGCTCTCTTAATGTTGAGTGCAACATCAGTTTGTACTAAGCGGCGCATGATAAATGGCTTATAAAGCTCAAGTGCCATTTTAGATGGAACACCACACTGGTGGATTCTAAGCTCTGGTCCTACTACGATTACAGAACGTCCTGAATAGTCTACACGCTTACCAAGGAGGTTCTGACGGAATCTACCCTGCTTACCCTTAAGCATATCAGAGAGAGATTTAAGAGGACGATTTGAAGCGCCCTTTACAACCTTCTTTCTCTTAGAGTTATCAAATAGAGCATCGACAGCTTCCTGAAGCATTCTCTTTTCGTTTCTGATGATAATATCAGGAGCATGAAGAGTGATAAGGCGCTGAAGACGGTTATTTCTGTTAATAACTCTTCTATAAAGATCGTTAAGGTCTGATGTTGCAAATCTACCACCATCGAGCTGAACCATAGGTCTTAAATCTGGTGGAATAACTGGAATTACAGTAAGAATCATCCACTCAGGACGGTTACCTGAATCTCTGAAATCTTCACAAACCTTAATTCTCTTTAAAAGTCTTGCATCCTTAGTATCCTTTTTCTCCTTCATCTGAGCTCTGAGCTCTTCAGAAAGAGCATAAAGGTCAAGGTTGGCAAGAAGTGTTCTGATAGCATCAGCACCCATTCCTGCCTTGAAAGCATCTTCACCGTACTTATCAACAGCCTCTGAGTACTCTTCTTCACTCAAAAGCTGCTTTTCCTTAAGTTCAGTGTCACCTGGATCTGTGACAACGTACTTTTCATAGTAAAGTACGCTCTGAAGATTGCTCTTTGAAATATCAAGTAAGAGAGACATTCTAGAAGGAACACTTCTATAGTACCAAATATGTGATACTGGAGAAGCGAGATTGATATGTCCCATTCTCTCTCTTCTTACCTTTGTATTTGTTACTTCTACACCACAGCGGTCACAAACCATACCCTTATAACGGATACTTTTGAACTTACCGCAGTAGCATTCCCACTCTTTTGTGGTACCAAAGATTCTCTCACAGAAGAGACCATCTTTTTCCGGACGGAGTGTACGATAGTTAATTGTTTCTGGCTTTTTTACTTCGCCGTATGACCAAGCTCTGATCTGTTCCGGGGAAGCTAGTCTGATCTGTATGCTGTCAAAATCCTGAATTTCTTTCATCATATCCTCCTAGATGGATCCCTTTTCCTTCTTGTCGAGAAGTTCTTCCTCACGCTCTGTAAGTGGAACCTGTCTACCGTTTGAATCATATACGCTCATATCAAGAGCAAGACCTCTAATTTCCTGAACGAGAACGTTGAATGCCTCAGGCATACCTGCGTTCTGTGCTGGCTCACCCTTTACAATTGACTCATAAATCTTAACTCTTCCGTTCATATCATCGGACTTGATTGTTAAGAGTTCCTGTAGAGTGTTAGCAGCACCATATGCTTCAAGTGCCCATACTTCCATTTCTCCAAGTCTCTGACCACCGAACTGAGCTTTACCACCAAGAGGCTGCTGAGTAACGAGTGAGTAAGGACCTGTTGAACGAGCGTGCATCTTGTCATCAACAAGGTGGTGTAGTTTGAGGTAGTAGATATAACCACAGAATACTGGGTTAACAAAAGGAACACCTGTTCTACCATCCATAAGCTTAGTCTTACTTGTTACAGGAAGACCTGCTTCTCTCATCTTATCCTCGATCTGTTGCATTGAAGCTGACTGGAATACAGGAGATGAATACCATTCATCAAGTTTAACTGCTGCCCAACCAAGCTGAGTTTCCATGAGCTGACCGATGTTCATTCGTGATGGTACACCGAGTGGGTTAAGACATACATCGAGTGGAGTACCATCTTCCATGTATGGCATATCCTCTTCAGGGAGAATTCTTGAAACGACACCCTTATTTCCGTGACGACCAGCCATCTTATCGCCCTGAGTAAGCTTTCTCTTAATAGCAATAAGAACAGTTACTGTTTCATCTACTCCTGGTGGAAGTTCATCCTTATCACTCTTCTTCATTCTATGAATGTCGATGACAGTACCTTCTGTTCCATGTGGAACCTTTAATGAAGTATCTCTTACTTCTTTAGCCTTTTCACCGAAGATTGAGTTAAGAAGCTTAAACTCTGGAGTTGTATCAGATTCACTCTTTGGTGTTACCTTACCAACCAAGATACTACCTGGACGAACATATGTACCAACTGTAACGATACCTTCACTATCGAGATTAGCAACTGCTCTCTCACTTGTGTTAGGGATATCACGAGTAAGTCTTTCTGGTCCGAGTTTAGTTTCACGAATATCGATAGAGAACTCTTTAATATGGATAGATGTATAAATATCCTCTCTAACAACACGTTCACTGATTAATACAGCATCCTCGTAGTTGTAACCATTCCATGGAACGAATCCAACAAGAATGTTTCTACCAAGTGCAAGCTCACCGTTTTGAGTTGCAGGACCATCAGCAAGAACTGTACCCTTTTCTACCTTCTGACCGACAGAAACGATAGTCTTCTGATTTAAACATGTATCGTTGTTTGTTCTTTCGAACTTATGGATACGATATGTATCAATTTCGCCTTCGATATCGCACTCTTGGCTGTTAACTCTAATTTTAATTTCAGTTGCTGAAGCATAAATTACTTCACCACCTCTCTTAGCCTTAACAAGAACACCAGAGTCATATGCTGACTTACCTTCCATACCTGTACCAACACGTGGAGCCTCTGGGAATACAAGAGGAACTGCCTGACGCTGCATGTTTGAACCCATGAGAGCACGGTTAGCATCGTCGTGTTCAAGGAATGGAATAAGTGATGCTGCAACAGAAATTACCTGCTTTGGAGATACGTCCATGAATTGTACATCTTTTGGATCACGTGTTGAGTAATCACCCTGGTGACGTACTGGAACTTCCTTATCGATGAAGTTACCATCTTTATCAACTTTAGCAGATGCCTGTGCAATGTAGTATTTCTCTTCATCGTTTGCATCTAAGTAGCATACTGTCTTTGTTGCAATACCATTTTCGACTTTACGATATGGTGTCTCTAAGAAGCCATATTCGTTAATTCTTGTATAGTTAGCAAGAGATACAATAAGACCGATGTTTGGACCTTCAGGTGTTTCGATAGGACACATTCTACCATAGTGAGTATAGTGTACATCACGAACTTCGAAGCCTGCGCGGTCTCTTGAAAGACCACCTGGACCAAGAGCATTAAGTCTTCTCTTATGTGTAAGCTCTGCAAGAGGGTTAACCTGATCCATGAACTGTGAAAGCTGGGATGAACCGAAGAATTCCTTAATTGCAGCAACAATTGGCTTAATTGAAATTACTTCCTGAGGCTTTACAGATGATTCATTTTCAAGGTTCATTCTCTCACGTGCAATTCTCTCCATTCTTGAGAATGCAGCATTGAGCTGTGTTTGTAAAAGTTCACCAACTGATCTTACACGTCTATTACCGAGGTGGTCGATATCATCAACGTTAGCTTCTCTGTTATATACCTTAATTAAGAAGCCCATTGTGTTAACAATATCCTGTGGTGTAAGAACTGTTAAATCTGTGTTCATCTCTTCATCTGGAGATGCAAACTTTTTATAGAACTTATAACGACCAACCTTACCAAGGTCATATCTCTTTTCAGAGAAGAACATCTCTGGAAGATCTCTTTCAGCTCTCTCCATAGCAATCATTTCGCCTGGCATGAGAACCTGGTAAATTACAGATAAATATTCTTCCTTAGAAGGTTCGTCTTCACCCTCACTTGTATACTTTGTTGATTCGTATTCAAGACAGTTAAGGATAATCTCAGAGTGGAGAGTATCCTCACTCTTCATATCAACTACATCAACAGATGTAATACCACAGTTAATGAGGTTATCGATTTCGTGTGGGTGGAGCATATCACCGGCACGAACAATCTTCTTCTCTTCACCGTCAATGAGAGCATAGATATCTTTATAGGAATAGCGGTTTTCAGCTTCCTCTCTATTTTCACTACTTAAAGCGATAGTTTCGCTCTTATAGAATGCGCTTACAATCTTTTCACGTGTATCAACACCGATTGCTCTTAAGAAAAGAGTACCAAGAATACGCTTCTTTCTATCGATTTTAGCGCAGATGATGTTCTTCTTCTCATCAATTTCAAACTCAAGCCATGAGCCACGATATGGGATGATTCTAGAAGAATAAACACCTTTTTCTACCTGGAAAATAACACCAGGAGAACGGTGGATCTGAGAAACAACGACTCTTTCAGCACCATTGATAATAAATGTGCCTCTTTCAGTCATAATTGGGATATCACCAAAGAATATCTCCTTTTCTCTAATTTCTCCGTTCTTAAGTTCAAGGTTAATTCTAGCCTTGACTGGTACACAATATGAACGGCCCTTCTTCTTACACTCATCCTCAGTATACTTAATACCGTCAAAATCGAGTGTATAGCCATCGTAGCCCAAAGTCATTTCTCCATTAGGACTCACGATAGGGAATGTATTTCTGAATACTGCTTCAAGACCAAATCTTGGATCAGGCTCTGCACCTTCCTTAAGTTTATCCAGTTGCAGGAATCTCTCATAACTGTCTAACTGAACTCCGATAAGGTTTGGCAGTTCACAAACTTCCTGGAAATCGGAACCAATATATTTACGTTCAATGACTTTGCCTCTGGCAACCATCAATGTACCCTCCAAAAAATGGTGGAAAAACCACCTTAAAATAACTGTTTATAAAAGACAGATTATGCCACCAAGGGTATTTCCCCCCGATGGCACCTCCAGTAGAGGCTCAAAAATAGAGCCTCCATTAGGATAATTATTTTACTTCGATTACACAGCCAGCAGCTTCGAGCTTCTCTTTCATAGCCTTAGCTTCGTCCTTGCTGACACCTTCTTTTAATACACCGCCGTTCTCGCAGAGTTCCTTAGCTTCCTTGAGGCCAAGACCTG
>JAQYFM010000208.1 GCA_028723145.1 Spirochaetales bacterium
CAAGAGCACCAGTAATTCACAGTTGATCACCACCCAATTCACACTTCAGCACCACAATAAGTTTAAAAAGCAATTCACGTTTCAGCACCACTTAACCTGCTCTTAAAATTATAGTACCCGCAAGGGAATTTTTTATTTTAGGAGGACATTTATTAGTATAAAACTAAGATGTCCTCAGCTGTAAAATCAATGTGCGTAAAATCTTAGAAGCTAAGCTCTATGGTTTTTCAAACAACAATATTGCAGCTACTTATGGAACATCTAAAAATAGTGTTTAAGATGCAATTGCAGGGACGAATGAAGTATTACCAGAATGTACTATTCCTTGGATTGAGTCATATAGTATGCAAAGATTAAGATCTTATTATTTATTCCAGCAATAAGATCAAATATTTGATATGGTGCTCTTCTTCGAATCTCTACTGGTGCTTTTCACGTGAAATATTCACTTAAGTATATCTCTATCTATTAAATTAAGGCAGTAACCTAAATCTATTACACTGCACCTATGAAAAGCTAAACAAAGATCATGAAACAATTTTCTTTCTCAGAGTACCTTTAACAGTAACTACTCTAGTCCTTCTTAGCGCATCAAGGGCCTCTTTCTTGCGGTAAGACAAATCTCTCTCACTTAAACTCTTTATATATCGATTCATTTCTTTAGCCAACGAATTTTCTTTATTACTGTCCATGAATACGACCCCTTTTAATACACTATTGATTGGCAACCAGTAAGTTTTCCAACAATATTAATTGCAAGTCAATATTTGTCAACTTATATAAACTAACCAATACGCAAGTGATGGTTCCTGCGGCATATAATATAGGAAGATTACATGCCAAGAAATAAAGTTATTATCGTTTTTTCTTCGCTTCTTTTAAACGATCAATTGCCATTTCAATATCAAGAGTATGATACCCATAGTACATAGTGTTGACTGTTTGCGCATCTGCTTGCTTGTAGATTTCTCTGCTTGATTCACCGGTATAAAAATGCCAGTAACGGTATAAATATCCAGCCCAGTAAAGAGTTTCACTGTCGAAAACAACTCCCTGACTAGAAAAGCCTTTTGGATACTCCTCTTTCATCCGTTCCATGATATATTCTTTACCAGCCCACTGCATAAAGTCAAAATCACTATCAAGCCCCTCTGAAATCTTTGAATTCATAAAGACTTTAATAAATGTCTCGCTATCAAAACCCTCAGAGCCACTCATTTCAAAAAGAGCTCCCTGCATTTGTGAAAGAGAACGTCTCAAAGTCTTATCTGTCATAATTCAGCACCTCTTAAGATCTCATCAAAATATAGCCCATCACGGCGATGTTCAGTAACGATACGAGTAGCTAGCTCAATACCTTCTTTCCTTCGTACTACACTTCTATCCTTTAAAATCATAAGATCCAGTTTCTGCAAAGGGCGTTTTTTAATTATCTTAATTTTGTCACAGGCTTTCTGAGTAATTGCAACATACTGTCTTCCAAGCTTCAATGCAGAAAGAGAGCTTATTAATGCAGTATCAGTAATACGACGTTCAAAGAAATCTGTAAGGACTTGATACATTCTATCGTTTGCAATGTATCCAACAATAACATCATATCCATCTGTCATGTGTGCATATTTCTCATAAAATGCACTACCCTTTTCTTCTTCCATGTATCCACGATAGTAAGCAATCAACATCGCCCAATCAATTCCTAACTCTACATCAAGAATAGAAAGATTTTCCATATCAAATTCCAATGTATAAAATATGGGATTCTTTTCATTGCAGACAAGTGTAAGAGTATCAATAGGATCTGTTCCCATATAAAACCCTTTACCAAAATCACATCTACTACGACTACTTGGTTGGATGTTGCCTGAAAGCCCATATCGAGAGGCATGATACAGTACATGCATGTTTTCATCAGCCTGCTCTCTTTCTACAATATAATCTGATAACTCAAGGTGATGGCTTATACAAATATCATATAGCTGCTTTTGAGCCATTAGACTAGGATTTACTTTTCCATTCTCCCAACGATTGACTGTCACTGGCGATATACCCATCAAAGAAGCTATTTGCTCTTGGCTTAGATTAAGTTTTTTACGAATTGTTTTAACCAAGTCTTGCATAATCATATTTCCTTAACATCTGTTAGTAATTATACTATTTCACTTGTTAAGATTATTATCAAGTGCTTTAGTT
>JAQYFM010000209.1 GCA_028723145.1 Spirochaetales bacterium
CCGATGAACTAAGACGCGTTGAGGAACTGAACCGCGCAAGGGAAGAAATCGCGAAGGCAGCCGAAAAGAATAAAAACGTTACACAGCTAAGTTTCAGAGCAATATAAAAACTTCTACAACAAACCAGGCACTCATTCATTGACGGATAGGTGCTTTTTTAGTCACTTTGCCAATAGAGCTTTTATGCGAGCTAATGGTAAAATCAAAGAAAATCTGAACTATGAGCACTTTATCGCTAAAAGGTGAACCCACCCCTGAAAATAAACGTTAAAATGTGAACCCAGGCTGAACCATGACATTTTCATACACAATATAGATAGTAAATCGTAGTAAATTGGCAGTAGTTCTCGGTGAAGCTGAAACAGTTTTAGGATAAAGTGAGGTAGTCAGTTTTTTCGATTTTGACTACGTTTTGACTACTTTTGCCTGGCGCGGTTTGCACCGGTTTGCCTCATTTTGGAAATTGTGCAACGATAGCTTAAAATGAAAACGTTAAAAGGTACGCAAATCGTGCCAATATGCGGCCTTTCGCGGCATTTCAGGAGGAAAAATTAATGATTAAGATACTTTTTGTTTGCCACGGCAATATTTGTCGTTCACCTATGGCAGAGTTTGTTTTTAATGATTTAGTAAAAAAGTTAGAATTGGAAGATAAATACCATGCTGATTCAGCAGCAACAAGTAGTGAAGAAATAGGTAATCCTGTATACCCTCCTGTTAGACAACTACTTGCTCAAAAGGGAATAAGTACTAAAGGTAAAAGTGCAAGAATAATTAGAAAATCTGATTATACAGAATATGATTTTTTAATCGGAATGGATAAATATAACATTAGAAATATGAAAGCTTTCTTTGATGATAATGAAGGAAAGATTTATTCTCTTTTATCATTTACAGGCCTTGATAGAGATGTTCAAGATCCTTGGTATACAGATGATTTTGATACCTGTTACTCGGATATCTTATTAGGTGTTAAAGCCCTATTGGAAAAGCTGGAAAATAAATAGTCTTTAATAATTTGTTCTTCTATTTCTATCTACTTCAATCCACTCATCAAGTGAAAGAGGCGTATAGTTAGAGAACATACAAAAGCAATTAATCATATTAAATGGAGTAATTGTTTCACTATCGAAGCCTTTCGCTGGTCTCTTTTTTGATGAAGCAAGTTTAATAAAGTCGTTTATTAACACTTCATCAAAAGAGTCATGAACGTGACCATAAAGCATGAAAGTATTGTTTTTAAATTGACCATTATAAAACATCATAGGGTAGTGAGACAGAATTACTCTTCTGTTGTTATCATTGATTTCCATGTAGCTTTTAATCTCTCTTATTCTAGTTGAAGTAAAAGCACTCTTCTTTGCAAAGCTATCATGATTACCCGCGATAAGTATTATCTTTCCCTTGAGACGATTTAATATCCTTGTTGTTTCTTCTACATTACCAAATGATAAGTCACCTAGAACAAATACTTCATCTCGACTTTTAACTTTTTCATTCCACTTTGCAACCATAAATTCATTCATATCCTCAACAGATGAAAATGGTCTGTTATCAAGATTATTTAGCAGTGATTCATGGAAAAAGTGTAGATCAGAAATATAAAGCTTCATTTAATAATGATATTACCATAATAGAAAAAATAAAAGATGACATACAGTTGTCACCTTTTTAAGTGTATTATCTAACTATGCACTTTGTAAAAGCTAAAGCAATATTGTCTTCAAGAAATGGTATGAATCTATATAGAGGGTGTACCCATGGTTGTATTTATTGTGATTCAAGAAGTAAATGTTACCAAATGGACCATGAATTTACCGATATTGCGGTAAAAGAAAATGCTATTATTTTGCTTGAAGAAGCTTTAAAAAAGAAGAGAAGAAAGTGCATGATTTCAACAGGCTCTATGAGTGACCCTTATATGAGTCTTGAAAAAGAATTAGAGTATACTAGAAAAGCTTTAATGGTAATAGATAAATATGGCTTTGGCGCAACACTAATAACAAAATCAAATCTAGTGTTGAGAGATATTGATATTCTAAAAAGAATTAATAGTAATTCTAAGGCAGTAGTTCAAATGACACTAACGACGGCAGATGATAACCTATGTAAAATTATCGAGCCAAATGTCTGTCCTACCTCCCAAAGAGTTCAAGCATTAAAAAAACTAAATCTTGAAGGCATTCCTACAGTAGTATGGCTCTGTCCTATTCTTCCATTTATTAATGATACTAAAAGCAATATTTCAAGAGTTATTGAAATGTGTCATGAATCTAATGTTAAAGGAATAATTTGTTTTGGTATGGGATTAACTTTGAGGGAAGGTAATAGAGAATACTATTATAAAAAACTTGATAAACACTTTCCTGCATTAAAAGAACAATATATTAAAAGATATAAAGATAGCTATAATGTACCAAGCCCTAATGAAAAAGCTCTACTTGAGCTCTTTCATGAA
>JAQYFM010000210.1 GCA_028723145.1 Spirochaetales bacterium
AAAAATATGCAACAAAACGCAACAATTAACTTGCAAAGCCTTAAAACCCGTGGTAAAGTATAACCATCAATGAATTTTTCTTTATAGGAGATTTAGTTTTTATGAAAAAAACCAAGGCTGAAATCTTAAGCATGATTGAGACTCTTAAAGGTCTTAAGACTGATAATATGTATCTTAATGATTTCTTCCATACATGGAAAGAAACAGATGATGAGATCAGTGCTGTTTTTGAAGTTGCAGAAATTTTACGCGCTATGAGAGAGAAGAACATCTCTACTAAGGTCTTTGATTCAGGCCTTGGCATCTCCGTATTCCGCGATAACTCAACAAGAACACGTTTCTCATTTGCTTCTGCTTGTAACCTCTTAGGTCTTGAAGTACAGGATCTTGATGAAAAGGTTTCTCAGATTGCACACGGTGAAACAGTTCGTGAGACAGCTAACATGGTATCATTCATGGCTGACGTTATTGGTATCAGAGATGATATGTATATCGGTAAGGGCCATACATATATGAAGACTGTTTCTGAAGCAGTTCAGGAAGGCTACAATGATGGCGTTCTCGAGCAGAGACCAACCCTTGTAAACCTCCAGTGTGATATTGACCACCCAACACAGTCAATGGCTGATATGCTCCACGTAATTAACTACTTTGGTGGTGTTGAAAACCTCAAGGGTAAGAAGATTGCTATGACATGGGCTTATTCTCCATCATATGGTAAGCCACTTTCTGTACCTCAGGGTATCATCGGCCTCTTCTCAAGATTTGGTATGGACGTAGTTCTTGCTCACCCAGAAGGCTATGACATCATGGGTGATGTAATTGAAGTTGCTAAGGAAAATGCTGCTAAGTCAGGTGGTTCTTTCAAGCAGGTTAACACAATGGAAGAAGCATTCAAGGATGCAGATATTGTATATCCAAAGTCATGGGCACCATTTGCAGTAATGGAAGAGAGAACAAAGCTTGTTGAAGAAGGTAAGTTCGATGAACTTAAGGACCTCGAGAAGAGATGTCTTGCTAACAATGCTAAGTTCAAGGATTGGACATGTACAGAAGAACTTATGAAGACAACTAAAGATGGTAAGGCTCTTTATATGCACTGTCTCCCAGCTGATATCACAGGTCTTTCATGTAAGGAAGGTGAGGTTGATCAGAGCGTATTTGACCGCTATCTCGTTCCTCTCTACAAGGAAGCTAGCTACAAGCCATACATCATTGCAGCTATGATTTTCCTTGCTAAGTTCAAAAATCCAAGTGGTAAACTTGTAGAGCTTCTTGAAGATGCTAAGCCAAGAATTAAGTAAGAAACAATAACCCTTATGAGTTGAGAAGCTTCCACGATTTGTGGAAGCTTTTTTTAAAATTTACTATCATAAATACTATGATTTAATCTTAGATGATTATTCTAAATGCCTTTGCTTTCATCTATATGATGTTTTTTTACCAATTGGCTTTTGATATATTAATTTCATTTAGCCATTATATTTGAATATAAAAATGAGAGCCATTGAGGGCTCTCAATACTTTATCTTGAAAGTTCTTTTATTTCATCAGCTGTTAATTCATGGTTATAGAATAGTGAGTAGAATTCTTTAGCTTTTGAAATATAATCTTCTGTTGCAAATTCTGGATATAGTTTTGATGCTGTGTAATAAATACCAATAATTCTATTTACAGCTGGTGGACCATCAATTAACGGAAATAGCACATAAGGAACTTTGTAAACATTATTGTTCTTAACAGCTGGTAGGTATGACCATTCAGTGTTATTAATAACGATATTGTAAGCACTTTCATCTAATAAGAATATATGATCAACTGGGAGTTTATAAAGTTCTTCTAAGTTTATTTGGTTATTACCACTTGATATTGTTGAATCAACAACATTATTTCCTCCAATTGCTTCGATAACTTCTGCATGGAAATTTCCTCTAGGGATTGCGTTTAATCCATCACTTCCAGTTGCATAGTAGAAGTTCTTTCTTGAATCTTTACTTTTTTCATTAATCTCTTTTGCATATAAAAGCGCATCTGATGCAAACTTAGAAAGCTCATTACCTCTCTTTGTATTACCTAAAGCTTCACCAAGTCTAGTATAGGTAGTACTAATGTTTTCAAGGTAGGATTCAATAAAGATTACAGGAATGCCAATATCATTTTGAAGTTTATCAAGGTCATTAATCATAGCATCCTTGCTTCCTTTAATTTCACCAATATCAACTACAACTTCAGGAGAGGCAACAATTAATGCTTCCTTATTTAAGTTTGCTTTTTTGCCATAAAATGTTCCTAATACAGGAAGGGATGCAAAATCAGAGCCAAAGAATTCTTTTTCAGTCTCTGTTGGCTTAGTAGTTACTCCAACAAATATTGATGGATCAAAACTTACTAAAAAAGCACTAGCCATACTTCCAGAGGGTGCAGTCTTTGTAATTATACTAGGAAGGGTTACCTCTCTTCCTAAATCATCAATGAAAGTTCTCTCTTTAATTAAAGTTTGACTTTCCATTTGCCCTTGAGCAAAAACAAGAGAGAATGTTGTTAATAATAGCAATAAAATAGCCACTATTTTTTTCATAATTTAATTCTCCTTTTCGATTAAAAAAATGCCAAAAGCTTTATTGTTTTTAGCAATTAGTCCATTATTAGTTTTCTCAATAGAAATATTAATTTTTCTATTTTTATAGTTCTCATTAATGAAGGATTCTGCTTCAGCTTCATCCTTAAGTGGTTGGTCAAAAGAAAGTCGATGTAAAGAGTATTGAAAGTTAATATTATGTCGTTTCAAAAACTCAGCAGTTTCCTTTGATTTTGCATATTGCGTTTCCATAGCCCCAGCATGTTCATTTTGAACATAAATTAATCTTTTATTTGCTACCCTTA
>JAQYFM010000211.1 GCA_028723145.1 Spirochaetales bacterium
AAAACTTCTTGCAGTCTTAGGTAGTACAGACAAAAGTGTCCATAATCCAATAGCAGCAACTAATGAAAGTAGCAACCAAAGACGGCTTTTGGTTTTTTCTGAAATCCGAGAATTATCTCTCTGATTATTCTCTGCTTTAGCAATTTTACCCTTAGCCAAAACATGCCTCCCTTTTTCTTTACATATTTAGGCTAACACGGATTTGAGATATTGGTAGTATGAACTTTTTTCAACCTTTTCTAATGTACATTTATTTATTGAGAAGAAAAAAAAGCTTGCAATATATCGATATTGTAGTAAGATATTACTAAGATATTACAGAAAAATGTCATTTTTTGAGGTGAAAGAATGAGTAATACGTCGATATCAAACAGTAAAGGAGCAAAACTCAGACGCGATATAAAACGTCATTTAGGAGTTTATGTACTTGCTTTTGTCCCATTCATCTACTACTTAGTTTTCAAATACATTCCAATATTTAATGCACAAATTGCATTTAAAGATTTCATGGCACTTGATGGTGTATTAGGTTCAAAATGGGTTGGATTAAAAAACTTTAAGACCTTTTTTAATTCATTTTATTTTTGGTCTCTACTAAGGAACACAGTATTTTATTCCATTGGTAAATTAGTAATTTCACTTCCGTTATCTATTATTTTATCTATAACAATATATGAGTGTACAAAACCACACTTAAGAAAAATAGTTCAAACAATATCATACCTACCCCATTTCTTATCGTGGGTAATTATGTATGGAATACTTTTAGCTATCCTTGCCCCAGGTGATGGTTTAATTAATGATATTATTAAACTATTGGGTGGACAGCCAATAGACTTTTTATCAAACACAAAGACCTTTCCTTGGGTAGTTCTAATATCAGATGCTTGGAAAGAAATGGGATGGTCAGCAATTATATTTATTGCAGCATTAATGGGAATTGATGGCTCTCTTTTTGAAGCAGCAATGGTAGAAGGAGCTAGTAGCTGGCAAAGAGTAAGATATATCACATTACCTTCAATTAAACCGGTAATTGTAACAGTATTAATATTAAAACTTGGAACAATTTTAGATGCAGGTTTTAATCAAATATTCATGCTATATTCACCACAAGTTTATTCAGTAGCAGATATTATTGATACTTGGGTTTATAGACAAGGCTTACTTGAATTTGAATTCGGATTAGCAACTGCAGTAGGATTATTCAAAGGTGTCTTTGGTATGATTCTAGTTCTACTTTCAAACGCTTTCTCTAAAAAGGTAAGCGGAACAGGATTATTTTAATTAGAGGTAGCTAATATGAAAAAAGATAATTCACAAAATGCTGTCAAAGTAAAGTTATCTAGAACAGATAGAATATTTAATATCTGTGTTGATGCTTTCTTAATCTTCATGCTCATCGTATTAGTAATACCTCTATGGTCTACTATTACATTATCTTTTAGACCAAATCACTATATTGGTTCTTACTTAGAAGGTATGTTCCTTCCACCTTGGAAATGGTCATTAGATGCATATCATGCATTACTTGGAAATGATGGATTTTTGGATGCCTTCTTAAATTCATTTAAAATATTAGTTGGTGGTGTGACATGTTCTTTACTACTAACCATTCCTATGGCGTATGTATTATCTGTACACACTTTACCAGGTAGAAAGTGGATAAACATCATTATCATGGTCCCATATGTTTTTAATGTTGGAATGATACCTACTTATCTACTAGTAAAGAGTGTAGGACTAATAGGACACTTAAGTGCTGTATTCTTACCTACAGCAATATCTACATATAACTGTATTATCATGAAGCAGTTTTTTGAAGGAATTCCAGGGGAACTAAAAGAAAGTGCTAGAATCGATGGATGCTCAGAGATTAGAGTACTATTTAATATTATTATTCCTCTTTCAAAAGCAATTATCATGACAATTGGACTTTATTATGGAGTTGCTTTCTGGAACGACTTCTTCCATGCAATGCTCTATCTAACAGATAAGTACCCTCTTCCAATCTTACTAAGAAATATCTTGATTGGATCTGGCATGAATGAATTTGTTGAATCAAATGCATTTGGAAATGCACCAATTCAAGCAATAAAAGCTGCATCAGTGTTTATGGCTGCACTTCCTATGGTAGGTGCATATCCATTCATTCAAAAGTATTTCACAAAGGGAACTTTGGCAGGTTCTGTAAAGGGTTAATAATTGCCTATAAAAAGCTTGGGCTTTTATATATACAAACTAAGATATTAGTAAGATATCTAAAAAGAGGAATTAATGACTAAAAGAGAATTAGTAAGAAAAGTCCTAAATGGAGAAGCAACACAAATTACACCTTCTTGTTTCTCACTTCACTTTCCACAAGAGGATAAATTTGGAGAAAGGACAATAAAAGCACATTTACAATTTTTCAAAGATACAGACACAGATATCATCAAAATAATGAATGAAAATGCTTTCCCGGCTAACCCTGGTGTTTATTCTGCTGTAGATTTTAAACGCCTTAGAGTTCAGGATTCCAATTCTGCTTTCGTTCAAAACCAGGTGGATCTCGTTAAAGCAATTTTAGATAAAGCTGACAGCGATAAATATCCTATGTGCACTATTCAAGGTGTAATAGCTTCACTAGGTCACTCAATGAGACCACAGTATCAGCCTCTTAGTGAAATAAGAGCTTTACAGTGTCAATGCTATAGAGAGAATCCTCAGATATTAAAAGATGCAGTAAGTAGAGTAACGGAATCTCTATGTTACTTAGTTAGAGCGGTAATTGAAGCAGGTTGTGAATCTATTTTCTATGCAGTATTAGGTGGTGAGAAAGATTGCTTTACAAGAGAAGAAGCTGAAGATATCCAAGCACCTTTTGATAAAGCTGTAATGGAAGCTGCAAAAGTTGCAGGAGGAAAGGTAATACTTCACCTTTGTAAGACAAATCTAGATTTTGAAAGATTTACATCATATGCACCTTATATTGATGGCATTAACTGGGGTGTTTATGAGAATTCAATTCCACTCGAGGAAGGTATCAAGTTATTTCCTGGCAAAACAATTTTAGGAGGCTTGGAACACCGAAGTGGTGTTATTAAAGATGGAAGCATTGAAGAAATAAAAGCTGAAGTACATAGCTTGAGACAAAAAATGAAAGGTTACCCTTTCATACTTGGAGCAGATTGCACACTTGCAACAGACCAAGATAGAAACAAAATCAAAGCTGCTGTTGAAGCTGCAAGAGATATATTATAGGAGAAAAAAGGAAATGAAAATTAGAAACATTGTTATTGCTTTGTTGATTGCATCTCTTTTCTGTTTGCCTGTTTTTTCACAAGGTTCAAAAGAAGAGACTTCATCCACTCAAGACAAGCTAATCGACATCACATTCTGGTACAATCCAGCCAATGTTGAAGCCGGTGCACCACCTGCAGACTGGTTTATTTATGACCGTCTCAAGGAAGAACTTGGAATTAATTTAATTCTTACTGCTCTTCCATCAAGTGCAACAGACCGCGATGTAAAGATGAATGCTGCAGGAGCCGCAAATGCACTCCCTGATATGATGCATCTTCGCAGACCAGTAATGATAAATTTAGCAAAGCAGGGTCTTTTGGCACCAGTAGATGATATGTTCGAAAAGATGCCAGAAAGAACAGCTAAAATGTATAATCAAGATTCCTTTGCTTATGCAACTTACAATGGTCACATTTATGGCTTTGTTGCTTCAACAGGAGATATTAAAAAGAATGAAGGTATTTTAATTAGAAAAGACTGGTTAGATAATCTCGGTCTAGATATCCCTGTAACACTTGAAGATTACATGAATGTAATGAGAGCTTTCACATATAATGATCCAGACGGAAACGGAAAGGATGATACATATGGTTATGGTACATTCATTGAAATTACAGCTTCAGAAGAAGGTCTTGGAAGAAGACTTGATCCATTCTTTGGTGCCTTTGGATGTGCTGGTACTTGGGATCTTTCCAAGGAAAGTGCTGGCTTAAATATTCTTAAACCAGAATATTATGATGCACTCAATTTCATTGTTCAAATGAACCTTGAAGGTGTTATTGATCCTAACTGGCTCAGCCAAAAGAAAGATGATTTCAAAGCTAATTGGAAGCAGGGTAAATATGGCATGATGAGAGAACAAAACGCTTCATATGCTGCTGAATCAAACTATAAACCATTTGATAAAAACTTCCCTGATGGAGAATGGATTGTAATTGCACCACCAGTTGGACCAGAAGGTAAGAGCGCAGTTGGTGTTTATACAAACGTTAATGATGGTGTTATTGCAATTAATTCTAAGATTACTCCAGAAAAGAAAGATGCTATTGCTAGAATGCTAGAGTGGATGTCTGGTCCTGGCTACTATGCAATTGGTTGGGGTGAAGAAGGTGTTAACTTTGTCTTTGATGAAGAAGGTGTTCCTACAACAAATGGCCTTGCAGATCCATCAAAGGGCTTTAACAAAGCAGAAATTGTACCTCTCTTACAGCTCAAGGGTCTTGCATATTACTGGGGTGAAGCAGAATTAAAGAGTAGATATCCTTCATATATAACAGAGTATTCAAAGAAACCAATGTCTGCTCTTGTAACATTACGTGAAATGCAGGCTCAGCCATGGATTAAGCAAGCTGGTGTTGATCTTCTTCCTCTTCCAAATGGAGACTTAAAGAGATACTACGAACAGAGTGTTGCTGAGTTTGCTTCTGGAAACAAAAAGCTTACTCCAGAATCATGGGATGCTTTCATTAAGCAATTCAAGGCTCTTGGTGGCCAGGATTGGAATGATGAAGGTGTAAAAACAGCTAAAGAATTAGGAATTCTTTATTAATAAGGATTAATAATATGACAGAAAGGCAAAAAGCCGCTTTATGGTGGGATAACCATATTAATGAATATATCAATGATCTTTCAGGCTATGTTGCCTTTCCAAGTATTGCAGAAGAAGGTAAGGATGGTCTTCCTTTTGGAAGGCCATGCCTTGATATGTTACATTATATGAAAGCTCTCATGGAAAAATATGGCATGAAGAGCGAAATAATAAGCAATGTATTTGCTTCTGGAACACTTAAGGGTGAAAAAGAAACAATTGCTGTTGCATGTCACGGCGATGTTGTACCCGTTGATGGTAAATGGGATAAAGATCCGTTTATTCTCTATCAAAAAGAAGATCATCTTGTTGGTCGTGGAACAACAGATAATAAAGGCGCAGGAATCGCAGTCCTATATGCAATTAGATACCTCATTGAAAGTGGATATAAATTTTCTCATTCAATAAATTTATTAATTGGTTCTGCTGAGGAAATAGGAATGAGAGATGTAAATATTGCATTTCCTAATGGTAACAATGCGCTATTAACACTTGTTCCAGATTCTGGCTTTCCAGTTGCATATGGTGAAAAATCAAGCTTAAAAGCTGAAATCACAATTGAAAAAACAAACTCGAAAATTCTTAAATTATTTGGTGGCAGTGGAGTTGGTGTTATTGATGAAGCAACTGCAATTCTAACAGACACAGAAGGCTTAAAACCAAATGTAGATATTAATATAAATGGCAATAAAGTCACTGCTGTTGGAAAAGCACGTCATAGCGCAACTCCAGATGAAGGTGTTTGTGCATTAAGAAAATTACTATGTTACTTAGATGAAAATAATCTTCTTGATAGTAACTTAAAGAAAGTAATATCAAGTTTTGTTGATTTTCATGGAAGTGGTTTAAACATAGCATATCAAGATAAAGAAGAAGGCCCTCTTACACTAGTAATCACAAAATGCGAAACACTAAATAATATTTTTGTCTTTACACTCAACTCTCGATTCCCCTCATCTGTTGATGTAAAGACAATTATTGAAAGTATTAGAAATACTTTTACAAACATAAACGTTATATCAACCTCTCAAGGATTTAAAACACAAATGAATGGCACTTTGCAAAAGTTAAATAACATTGCAAATAGTGTTTATGGTTCTTCAAGAGAACCTTATGTAATGGCAGGTGGCACATATGCACGCGCATTTAAACCTGCTATAGCATATGGGATGGGCTCTCCTACAGGTAATGCTAAGCCTCCTTTCCCTCAAGGAGAAGGAAGAGCTCACCAAAGAAATGAATCAGTTCAAATATCACGAATGAAGAACGGATTTATTATTTATATCGAAGCACTAAAGTTATTAGACAAGGAATTACAATGAATACTATCTTTGATGCATATACAAAAATATTGGATGAAGAATTAAAACCAGCACTTGGGTGTACAGAACCAGTTGCAATAGCATATGCAAGTGCAGCGGCAGCTGAGCTGATTAATAGAAATTTTGATAAACTAATAGTTGAATGCTCTGGAAACGTTGTAAAGAATGTTAAGAGTGTTACAGTTCCAAACTCTAATGGTATGAAGGGTATTGAAGCAGCAGCTCTGCTGGGTGCACTTGGAGGAACTTCTAATCTTCATT
>JAQYFM010000212.1 GCA_028723145.1 Spirochaetales bacterium
TATAGTGTTGACAACAATTTTCTTTTTTATTACATTTAATAAGAATTCATCGCAGGGTAGAGCAGTTGGCAGCTCATCGGGCTCATAACCCGGGGGTCGTAGGTTCGAGTCCTACCCCTGCTAAATAGATGTACTGGAATATTGAGATAGCAAAGGCATCCAATATTAACTGGTCTCCAGACCATCGAAGAACCATGCAATCGTTCTCACAGCGTTGGCTGATGAAGCGGTTGCTTTTTTATTACCTTTTGCTTAAATACAAAAAATCCCTAGGAGAGCCTAGGGAGAAATAAAAAATGAATTAATTATTCATCTGCATAAGTGTCGAAGTAGCCTTGAATAAAGATAACAGGAGTTCCTTTATCTCCACTACCACTTGTGAGGTCACAAAGAGAACCAATAAGGTCTGTAATCTTTCTAGGTGTAGTACCTTGGCTAACCATCTGACCTTTAAGATCTGAATTTTTATGTGAAATAAAGTCTTTCATTGCAGCTTTTAACTCTTCACCCTTTAGCTCGGCAAAGTCATTATCTGCTAGGTATTTAAGTTTAACTTCATTTGGGAGTCCTAAAAGACCTGAAGTAAAGCCTGGTGATACAACAGGATCAGCAAGCTCCCAAATCTTACCCTGAGGATCTTTGAAAGCACCATCACCATAAACTAATGCTTCAATTTTCTTACCTGTTGCTTCGCTTAATGCTTTTGAAAGACCTTCTGCAAATTCTTGAGCATCACGAGGAAAGAGCTTTAATGTGTTTTCTGTAGCTTTGTTTGAACCAAGGAGACCGTAATCAGCGTTAAAACCAGAGCCATCAACACTTTGAGTCATTAAATCATCGAGACCAAGTACAATTCTTGCACCAGCTTTCTTTAATAATCGCTTGCTTCTTGCTCTTGTGTGGATGTCTGCACAAATTACAGCATCTGTTTTGTCTAAGATTCTAAGAGCGTTGTTTGCAAAAATAATCTCTGCTTCACAGCCCTCTGCTGTAATGAGCTCTTTATAGAACTCTACATAGTCTACGCCTGTGAACTCATGCTTTTGATAGCCAAAATGAGCTCTATATTCTTCTTCTGTAAGAACATCACTATAAGGATTAATACCTTCTTCATCTACCTGGTCAAGAGAAATAAGGTGGTTACCAACCTCATCTGATGGATAGCTGAGCATTAAAACAATTTTCTTAGCACCTCTTGCAATACCTTTTAATATAAGGGAGAAGCGGTTTCTAGAGAGAATAGGGAAAATAAGACCAATTGTGCTTTCCCCAAACTTAGCTTTTACATCTTTTGCAATATCATCACATGAACAGTAATTCCCCTGAGCACGTGCAACAACTGCTTCAGTAACACCTACAATATCTCTATCTTTAACTGTGATATTTTCTTCTTTAATTGCTTCAAGTACACTATCTTTTACAATAGAAATAAGATTATCACCTTGCTTAATAATTGGGCATCTAATGCCTCTTGATACAACGCCTGTTGTTCTTGCCATAAATTAACCTTCCCGAATTTCAATGTATAATATAGTTTATACCATATTTTATTTTTTTGATGCTATAATATTTATCTATGATTAAAAATGAAGCAAAAATTAAAAATATCTTAATTGTAAAAATTCGAGAACTTCTAGAGCATCGTGCTCTATGGCTTTATTTGCTTTGTGATGAAGCTGAGAAAAAAGGCTTAAAATGGGAGGACTTTGCTCCTGATGCAATTAAAAGATGTGGACTTTATCAAGGTGGTGAGCTTGTTAAGAAGGGTAAGACTAATTCCTTAAAAGGACTAAAGAAAACTCTTTTCTCTAAGGCTGCCCAAATGGTATTTGAAATGGATGTTAAAAAATCAACAGATGATGAATTAAATATCGATTTCCATTATTGTCCTCTAGTAAAAGCTTGGCAAAAGCAAGGTTGCTCAGATAGCGAAATAGCAAGACTTTGTGATATCGCTATGTGTGGTGACCATGGAATTGGAGAAGAATACGGTGCCAAATTAGATTTGCCTAAATGCATTGCTAAAGGTGATGATATTTGTGCTTTACGATACCACAAAAATTAAAAAGGATTTTTATGTGTACTATCTTTGATGCATATACAAAAATATTGGATGAAGAATTAAAACCAGCACTTGGGTGTACAGAACCAGTTGCAATAGCATATGCAAGTGCAGCGGCATCTGAGCTACTTAATAGAGATTTTGATAAACTAATAGTTGAATGCTCTGGAAACGTTGTAAAGAATGTTAAGAGTGTTACAGTTCCAAACTCTAATGGTATGAAGGGTATTGAAGCAGCAGCTCTGCTGGGTGCACTTGGAGGAACTTCTAATCTTCATT
>JAQYFM010000213.1 GCA_028723145.1 Spirochaetales bacterium
TAAGAATATTTCTCTTTTTCCATATTGTGAATTTTCTTTTAACTTAATTGAAATTGATAATCAAAATCTTCAAATGTCACTATATTCTCAAGGCTCAAGATATGAATCAGGTGTTATAGAAATTGATAACTTCTATGACCCTGATATGTATCACTACATCACTACAAGCTTCGATGCCGATGGATTTGACTCTGTTCGGGATCAGTTTATTGGGGTTTATAATACAGAAACAAATCCACAAGGTGTAATTGATGGCAAGATGCATAATTCAGTTGAGCTAGGTGGTAACCACTGTGGAGCGTTTATGAAAAAGCTCACACTTAAGCCAAATGAAGAAAAACGTTTTATCATTATGCTTGGCGTTGGTTCCTTGGAAGAAGGTAAAAGAATAAGAGCAAAATATTCAAATATTGAGGAAGTTGATAATGCTTTTAACCAAATAAAGGAATTTTGGAAGGATAAGTATTCTAAGCTTCAAATTGATACCCCAAATAAAGAAATGAACACTATGATAAATACTTGGAATCTTTATCAAAGTGAAACCAACGTTAATTTCTCACGTTTCTCATCCTTTATTGAGGTCGGAGGTAGAACAGGTCTTGGCTATCGTGATACTGCACAAGATGCTATGTGTATCCCTCACTCAGCGCCAAATAGATGTAGAGAAAGAATTGAAGAGCTTTTAAGAGGCTTAACAGAGCAAGGTTATGGACTTCATCTGTTTGAACCAGATTTATTTAACCCTGAAATTCCTAAAAAAGAAAAACGCCCATCCCCTACTGTAAAGCCTGAACCAGAAAAAGGTAGCTTAATACATGGCTTAAAAGATACTTGTTCAGATGATGCACTTTGGTTAGTAGCTTCCGTTTGTGAATATGTAAAGGAAACTGGTGACTTAGCATTTTTTGATAAAAAAATTAACTATGCAGAAGGCTCTGTAGACACTGTTTACGACCATTTAAAAAGAATACTTGATTTCTCTGCAAAACAAGTTGGTGAAAGTGGTATTTGTAAAGGACTACGTGCAGATTGGAATGACTGCTTAAATTTAGGGGGTGGAGAATCTGCATTAACTAGCTTCTTACACTTTTGGGCTACTTCATACTTCATTGAAGCAGCAAAGAAACTAAATAGAGAGGATGATGTAAAGCAATATAGTGCTTTAAAAGACAAGATTAAGGAAGCTTGCGAAAGAGTCCTTTGGGATAAGGATTGGTATATTAGGGGAATCACAAAGAGTGGTCGAAAGATTGGAACAAGTGAAGATAAAGAAGGAAAGGTACACCTTGAATCTAATGCTTGGGCAGTTCTTTCAGGAGCAGCATCAAGAGAACATGCAGAAAAAGCAATAGATGCTATCGATACCTATCTATATTCTGAATATGGAATCCACCTAAATGCACCTTCATTTGGAACCCCTGATGATGAAATTGGTTTTGTAACTAGAGTATATAAAGGTGTTAAAGAAAATGGTGCAATTTTCTCCCACCCAAATCCATGGGTATGGGCTGCCGCAGCACTTCTTGGGCAAGGAGACAGAGCAATGAAGTACTATAATGCACTCTGTCCAGCTAAGCAAAATGATAAAATTGAGATTAGACAATCAGAGCCATACTCTTATTGCCAATTTATCATGGGAAGAGACCACACTGCATATGGTAGAGCCCGCCATCCTTGGCTAACAGGTTCTGCAGGTTGGGCATATTACTCAGCAACACGTTTTATGCTTGGTGTTCGACCTGACTATGATGAATTAATTATTTCTCCAGCCATTCCTCATGAATGGGATGGTTTTAAGATGACTCGAGTTTGGAGAGGTGGTACCTATGAAATAGAGGTTGTTAATCCAAACCATAAAGAATTTGGAGTTACAGAAATATTTGTTGATGGCCAAAAGGTTGAAAAAATAAAACCAATAAAGAGTGGTAGTAAATGTAAAGTAAAAGTAATTATGTGATTTTTTTGCCGGTAGAAATATTTGCTACCGGCTTTTTTAATATCTCAGTAATACTTTAGACCGTTTAATAATTCTGATTTTTCTTAAGTAAACAATTTGAAATATCTCTTCATTTTCCAACCAGTTTATTCCAAAAAAATAAACCTCCAACAATTGGAGGCCTAAGAAGGATACTTCAAATTTACTCTTTATTTCTTAAGATTCTTCACAGCAGCAAGATATTCTTCTACTGTAAGATTTAATTCTCTAGCAGCTTGATCAATAGTTAAAATATTAGAATTGACCATTTTATCTGCAAATTTTAATGCTCCATAATCTGCACCACTATTAAAGCTTTCTTCTTTCATCTGTTTTACTGCTGGCCACATATTTATCTTGCCTCCTTCTTTTTTTATTTCTACATCTAATACCGATAGTTTGTTTATCAGCTTAAAGGTTATATCATCAAGGCTATTAAAGCCTTTTTCTTTTTCAATATAATCTTCAAGCTTTTCATCATTTCCTGAATACTTTAGACAGTTTAATAATAATTCTAAATCAGTCTTCAGTAAACCTTTTGGAATTTCACTATCCTCTTTAACATCTAATAGTACATATGAGACGTCATCAATAAGATAGCCAAACTTGTCTAAGTATTCTTTCTCAAACATTGACTTTAACGTTACTGGACTTTTCCATTTATCTCCAGTTAAGTTAAGCACTATAATAATAACAGGTTTAAGAGGTTTAACCTTTTCTCTTAATTGATAGGTATATAGTAATGCCTTTGCTTTCATTGCTCTAACTACCATGGTTTCATCATGGTAGCCTTGAGACTCTAAGCCAATCATTACATAGATATTTCTATCATCTTCTTTTAATGATAATTCCTTCAGGTTATCAATTAAAATCTCATAGGAGTTATCAGGACCAAAGACCTCTGATCGTACGGGATCAAGCTCTTTGAAGTCACTTGGTTTTGTTACCTCTCTACCTTGGTAAAGAGTATAGTTGACTAAATCACTAAATCTATCGGGTTGGTCAAAATACTCTTTACATATTCTATCTTCTTCTCGTGCCATTAGGCCTCCTTTAGAAGTTAGAAGTACCTTCTATTAATAATAGAGAAAAAAGTTAAAATTTTTATAAATTGGGGTTTGTAGGTACAAAGTAGGGTGAAATTCACTGAATATTCTCACCTTATCATGGTGCTCTCTATGAGATTGAGTGGTGCTAAAGTTGATACAAGTGATGCTGATGCTGAGATAGGTTATAACTATGTTATCTTCGGTGGTGATGTTAATAGCTTAGTTTATGATGCATATAAGAGAATTGAT
>JAQYFM010000214.1 GCA_028723145.1 Spirochaetales bacterium
AGCAGTTCTAATTTGCTTTACAGCTTCAAGTGCTCTTTCCTTTACCCACTTTCCACTCTTACCGCCTTTTCCGCCAAGCTTGTTATTTAATATTGGCATACCACTTTCTTTGTGGAGATGGACCTCTGGTCCCACTGTATTAATTGCAACAATACCATCTGCACCTGCATCAATAACAGCTTTTGCAATTGATCCAATATCATCAACATTAGGAGTGAGTTTAATTAATAAAGCTGACTTTTGACTTGGAAATGCTTTTCTAATTTCTCTTACATACAAACTTGCTACATTTAAATCACAGCCAATAGATGCTCCAAAGCCTTTTGCAGCATGAGGGCATGAGAAATTTAACTCAATTGAATCAGCAATTTCATCGAAAGCTTTAATTAAAGTAATAAAGTCCTCAATATTTGATGCACTAACTGAAACATTTAATAGAGCTCGTAAGCCTTCCTTTCTTATTTTCTCTAGAGGAGGTAAGCTTTTTTCTAGTCCTGGGTTTCTAAGCCCAACAGAGTTACCAAATGAGCCTGGAGTAAGCTCACAAATAACTGGTTCTCTATTTCCTGGATTCGGATTAACTTGGAAGCTTTTTGTTGTAATTACATCAATAGAAGGTTGCTGTTTATCAAAATATCTAACAAGTTCTGGTTTTGTAGAAGCAACACCACTTACTGTAGAAAGATGCACACCTTTTACTAAGTGTGCACCTTTAATAGACTTAATTCTATCAATCATAGAGAACATTTCTCCACAAGATTTTTAATATTTGTTAAGCAGAGGTCTAAGTAATTCTCTGGTACTGGAGCCTTCTTCCATGGATGAGTTAAAGCACTTGAAGAATTAATACGTGCAAGACGAACATCATATCCTTCCCCGCGTAAAGCGGCCATAACTTCTTCTGCAGATCCACCTTGAGAACCAACACCAGGAATGAGCATTGGAATTTCCTTTGAGGCATAGTATCTAGCAATATCCTTAAGTTCTAAGATATTTGTAGCACCTACTACTGCACCAAGGCCAGGATGATCTTTTGCTAAAGATGCAATTAAATGCGCAACAGAGATATATAATGGATAGATTTCCTTTTCATCAATTGGATCGATGATATGTAAGTTCTGAAGAACTGCACCACCAGGGTTACTTGTTCTATTAAGAATATATACACCCTTATCTTCGTATGCAAAAGGAAGTATTGAATCAGTTCCCATGTATGGAGAAATAGTAGTTGCACTAGCACCCCATTTATCGAAAGCTTCAATTGCATAGTTTAAACTTGAGCGAGCAATATCACCTCTCTTACTATCTAGGATTACAGGAATTGATGGGAAAAACCCATCAAGCATATCGAGTACATCACAAAGTGCTTGTGAGCCAGAGAAATCATCCTCTCTTGGGTTATCTAATGCACTGTAGTATCCAATATTTGGTTTAAAAGCTGCAGGGGTTACTCCTTCTAATCTCATTCTATGAAAGAGCTCATCAAAAAATTGATTTATTCTTTCTCTAGCACTTCCTTCTCCAGGAAGAGCTTCAATTTGAGGGTCTAATCCCATACATACAATATTATTAGTTTCTTCTGCACTCTTTCTTAAAATATCAATATAGCTCATAACTTACCTCTCAACCTTACTAAAGCCATGGTTTTCACCCCATGCAAATGGATCCTCTCTCCACTCATGTAAAGTTGCAGCATCTGCATCACTGATATAACCAACTTCAACAGCTGTTTGAATCATTACTGGATATGAAAGAATTGTAAAAGGTTCACACTTTGGTTCAACCTTCTCAAAAGCTTGAGTTGCAGCATCTAAGCCATATGTAAAGATAGCTAAACAATATGGTACATCACCGTTTGCCTTAATAATTGCATCAACTGCCTGTAATGAAGATTTACCAGTACTAATTAAGTCTTCAATTAATACTACCTTCTTTCCTTCATAGCTACCATTCTTTCCAAGACCTTCGATTTGATTTCCAAGTCCATGGTCTTTATTTGAAGAACGAACATATGAAAGTGGCTTATGAAGTCTATCAGCTAAAGTTGTTGCATGAGGAATACCTGCAGTAGATGTTCCTGCAATATTGTCTGGATTAAATTGTAAAGCCTCGAGCATATCAGAAAAAGCATCGCAAATTAATGCTCTATAACTAGCTTTTGCTAAAAATTGTCTATTATCGTTATATATTGGCATTCTATATCCACTTGCCCATGTAAATGGATCTTTTGGACTAAGCCTAATTGCACCAAGTTCAAAAGCACCCTTTGCAAGCTGAGGGCCATAGTATTTTGTAATTTCTTCAATTGTTTTCATTTTATTACGTCCTCCATAAGCATTTTGTTAATTTTAAACGAGAAAAACTTACTTCTCAAGAGTTTATCGTCTACTCATCCAAATCTCTTTAAATGAGTGAGTCTTTCCACAGTATGCACATTCAAATTGACCTTCAGGTGTTCTATAGAACATAGCAGGAACACCTTCACCATTAATAGGATGACTGATACATGCTTCATTGTTACATGAAAGATCTTCGAAGTTATAAATTCGAGGTGGCATATGTGTTCTATATTTTGCTTCAACATGACCATCTTTGATAATATTCAATGTACAGTGTGGAGCAACTGCTGCAAGGCGCTTTAAGTCCTTTCTTGTTAATTCATACTTTCCTGGACGGAAGATAATTCCCTTGTAAGATCCATCAGAACCTGAACTAATCCACTCACCACCCTTACTTTCATCAAGCTTTAAAACTGCACTAATAAGTCTCATATGGTTTCTAATTTCACTTGGGCTATCACCCTTACAGATGTGGTCGATTACAATACCGTTCTCAATTGGATGAACCCCTTCTGAGTAATTTTTAGTATTCTTTTTTTCCTTAGAAACAGGTACACTGATAATGTATTCTTCATCCTCTTTTTCAGTTTCTTTTGCTTGAAGTGGAATAAAGTCTTGTCCAATTTTTCCTGCAACCAATGATAGAAGAACCATTCTACAATACATACCGTTAATAGCCTGGCGTTCCCAACCATTAAGAGGTGTATTATCTAAGAAGGTTGGAATTGTTGGATGCTCTTTATGGCGTGGAAGTGGGTGATAGAACTTAGTATTTTCAGGAAGCTTCTCAATAAATTCCTTTCTAAAAGTAATACTCTTTCTAAGCTGGTCCTGCTTTTGCAAAATACGCTCACCCATTCTTTCAAGCTGTGGTCTAGTAAAGTACCACATCTTTGCAACATCATCTGCTTCAAGATACTCTTCAATTGACTTAAACTCTCTTACCTCAAAACCATTATTTTTCATCTTTTCAAGGTAGTTTTCTGGCATAGCAAGTTCAGTAGGAGCAATTAAGTCCACTTTTACCTTATCAAAAAGCTTAAGACCATCAGCCTTAGAGTGTACAGTTCTTCCATGATAAAGGTCGCCAACTAAAGCAACATGAATTGAATCAAAGCTCATATTATTGTCTTCAAGGAAGGTAAATTCATCAAGAAGTTCTTGAGTTGGATGCTCGTGTTTTCCATCACCTGCATTGATAAATGCAGGTTTAATTGGTAGGTTATTTCTCTTTGTATATAACTCAGATTCGTCATCAAGCCATTTACAAAGACCTTCAACCTTACTTCTTACAATAAAGATTGTGTTTGAATAACCACTAAGCATATTAAAAGTATCAGCATAACTTTCACCCTTATTAATTGAAGAAGATGAACAAAGTAACTCTGATACCTTAGCGTGATGGAATTTAGCAGCGTTTCTAAATGATTCTTTAGTTCTTGTACTATCTTCAAGGAAGACTTCATACATACCAAAGTCAGGGTCGTTAATTCTAAATGAATCCATTACAGCTTCATTATTTTCAATAATTGCTTTTTTTAACTCACTTACTTTCTTAAAGAAATATCTTCTCTCTTCAATTGAGAAATCTTCGATAACCGTAAGTGAACGGCCTTTGAAAACATTGTTTTCCATCACTTTTCCTCCAAAAAAAAAGTCCCACAAAAATGGGACAAATTACATTATAAATCAAAATAAGAGAAAACAGAAATGCTATGAGTTGAAATTATTCGCTCTAATAGGGACATATTATGTTCTTTCATTGTCTTCTCCTAAATGCGAGAGGATATCAGATATCCTCTCTATCTTCAAGTATTTTCTTTATCTAAATATGGATAAATTCTTTCTACTTTAGCAAAATTACTCTTCTTTTCTCTATACTTCATATCCTGCTTATATCTCTTACGATAGTATCTACGTCTAGAAGAGAATAATCCTACACCCTTAACAATACTCTTAATACCTTCAACATCATCTGTCTTTTGTGAGTAATATCCATAGCCATAACCGTAAGAACCACTGTTATGTCCTCTCTGATATATATAACCATTAAGACATACACCTAAAATATTAACAGAAGTACCCTTTAGAGTATTCATTAAATCTTCAAAGTAATCCTTTTGGCTAATACCAGCTCTAAGAACACAAATTGCAGCTGTACTAACATTTAAAATATTAAGAAGCTCTGATGCAAATGTTAGAGGTGGGGCATCAATTACTATGATATCATATCTTTCCTTTAAGTTATTAAGAACATTAGTAAATGATTCTTGTGCAAATACAACAGATGGAACCTTTGGTCTTGTTCCACATGGAAGTAAATGTAGATTTTCGAAATTAGGAATTGGCTGTATTATACACTCATTAAGAGGTACATTATCCATTACAGCATCAACAATACCATAGCCTGCACCTTCGATGTTAAAGAAGGTTTCACAAGATGGCATACGAAGGTCTCCATCAACTAGTAATACTTTATAACCCTGCTGTGCAAATGAAACAGCGATGTTAACCATTACACTAGTTTTACCAATATTCTTTTCAGATGCACATACACTAATTACTCTCTTCCTACCTTTGTTTCCAAAAAGAGCTGTTGATGCAATATGCTTATAACGCTCACTTTCAAATGAGTTTGGTTGATTTAATACAACAGAACCAAAGTATCTTTCATGAGCTTTTCTCTTTAGCATTGGGATCCAGCCAAGGAATGGGATATCTGAAGGAAGCTCTTTTTTAACATCCTCGATTGTATAGAATGCTTTATCATTCCATTCAAGTACAATTGCAAGTAAGCATCCAAGACAAATTCCAGCAAATCCTGCTACTAATAATATCATTGCCTTCTTAGGACTTACTGGCTTTTCAGGAACCTCAGCAAGATCGATTTCACTTACATTATCACTAATTGCACTATCCTTAAGTTTTGCTTCTTGAAGCATCTGCATTAAGGAAACAGACATCTTAGTATAAATTTCAACTTGTGTTTGAAGTTCAGATAGCTGTCTTTCAATTTCAGGAACGGTTTCTAAGAATGCATTATTTTTATCTGCCTCAATATTAATTAACTTAATCTCAAGTTCAGCCTTAATCTTTTGGCTAATAGCCTTAGCATATTGAGTAGCTGTAGCTCTATCTGCATCAACCATATCTGTTATTAAAGCTGTTAATGATTTATCTAAAGATTCAATAGATTGATTTAAGTTAAAATATCTACTCTCTTGAGATGAATTTAATATTGATTTTGCGGCTGTGCTTTGAGCTGAAAGATTTAATAAATCATATTTTAATACCTCTTCCTGAGCACTTTCAATATCAGCCATTAAAGCCATTACTTTATCATTTGCTTCGATATCACTTTGGCTAATTAATCCTGTATAAGAATTAATTATTGCATCAGCTTTAGCAACCTCAAGTTCTAAAGGAGCTCTTCTCTTTAATAAATAGTTATACTCTAATAAAGCTTCCTTACTATCTTGGGTAACTTGTAAAATATTATTTTTAACTTGGAATTCAGCTAAAGCCCTAGTTGCTTCCTCTGTTTCCTTTAAGTTAATAGGAATTTGAGCATCCAAAAAGTCTAATGATGTCTGTGTTGCTTTTCTTGCAATTTGTGTTAATAACTCATTGTATGAAATAGCAAGTGCATTAGCATAGTCACATGCAAATTCAGGAGAAGAATCAGAAACTGTAATTTCTACAAGACTTGTATCTTTTACTGTTGAGACAGTTACCTTATCTTCCATAGAAATTGCACTTAAAGGCTTTTCAAACTCACTATACTTAGTTCCATCCTTTGTTTGATAGGAATCTAAATCAAGCATAGAAAGTGCATTATTTAAATTCCTTCTACTCTTCATAAGCTCAACTTCAGTTGTAATCTTACTTGAAGACCCCATTGTTGATCCTGATAGCAAGCTAGAGAGAGATGAAGAAGACTCACTTATTGGCTTTACCATTATTGTAACGCTTGCCTCATATGTTGGCACTGCTATATAGAGATATCCAACAGCAAGAGCAACTGCTACGATAAAGAATAAAATTATCATGAATTTTCTTCTGTAACAGGAAGCAGCTAACTCCAGCAAATCTATTTCATCATTTTCATTTACCATTGGTTTTTCCATATCATTTTTCCTATCAATAAATACTTGGAGCGACTATCGCAAGAGTTGAAGTAACAATTGCGAGAACAGAAGAAACAATTCCAATTACAGCAACAGCTGGCTGTAAGTTCTTAACAAAGTTATCTCTTTCAACTTCAATTACAGCTTCTGCAGGAACTACTTCACTTGCTTTAATTTTGTTTCCATATTTATCACGAATTGTAAAATCATTTTGGCCTTTAGCATCTGTTGAATAACCACCAGCTAAAGTAATGTAATAGGAAGCAGTTTTTCCTGGAACAAATCCATATACACCACTTTTATTTACAGCACCAATTACATTTACAATGAGTTGAGAGAATGGAATAATAAATCTGTCGCCACTCTCAAGCGCCATATTACCCATTTCATCATTACCATATAGTACATCAGCAAAACT
>JAQYFM010000215.1 GCA_028723145.1 Spirochaetales bacterium
CTTTCTTTTCAAGCTTAAGTTTTGTTTCCTTAACTCGTTTCATATAACCTCAAAACTGATTACTCTGATTTTCTATGTATTTTTTTACGGTTTCCTCAGATATGCATCCAACAGTTTCAACATAGTAAGAATGATTCCATACTATATGAGCAAGTTCTGTACTGAACAAGATTTATCTTTATAATTTATTATATCACATGCATATGTTTTAGCAATTACTATTTTGCGCTTTCATCTTGGTAATTGAATTACCGAGGATTCCCGCTTAATATCCTAAAACTTGTTAATTGTGGAAATATTACACTCAGCTTTGCAATTGAAAAATACAGGATGATCAAAAGAAAAATTTATGACTATTGCTAATAGCTTAGGTAAAAAAATCGAATTTACAATGCCCCATCTAGAGTGTTTTCTTATATAGGACATTGTAAAATGGCTTCTAATTTATTAAAAGGGTTACTTCTGCAGCTATTGCATCTCCACTTCCTAGTTCACCTAGAATATGCTCTGCCGTTTTTGCTTTAACAGAAATATTGCTTACATCTATATTTAATAAAGAAGCTAAGCTTTCTCTTATTTTTAATATGTGTGGTCCAAGTTTTGGACGTTGCAAGATTATATTGCAATCAATATTGATAATTTCAAATTTGCTAAGTTTTAAGGTTTCTTTTAATAGTAGCTTACTATCCATATTCTTATATTTCATATCAGAAGGTGGAAAGTATGTTCCAATATCACCTAAAGCCTTAGAGCCAAGAAGTGCATCAATTAGTGCATGAATTAAAACATCGCCGTCAGAGTGAGCATCTTCACCTTTATCGGATTCAATCTCTATTCCTCCAAGCATTAGAGGACGTCCCTCTTTCATTCTATGGAGATCAAAGCCTTGTCCTATTCTCATGAATTCATCATCCTTCTAAATGTTTCATTTGCTTCTCTTGAAGCTCTACCTTTTCTTCTATTTTCAATGTAAGAAGAAATTTGTTCTCGAGCGTTTTCAATATCACTTTCATAGGTAATTTTAATATTACTCTCATCTCCTTCACATACCAAGCAAGGATAACCTGCTTTAACATAAAGTTCAGAGTCATCAGTTGCATTTACCTCTTTAAACTTCTCATGAGCCTCATATAGCTTTTCAAATTCAAAGAATTGAGGTGTTTGAACTCTTACTAGACCACTTCTAGAAGGACACTCAATAATAGCACCTGTTTTATCAATTCTTCTAATTGAGTCAGTAACTGGAAGTGCTGGAACGGCACCAGATGATGTAAATGCTGTTGCAAGAATATTAATAATTAGTTTAGGAGTAACATAAGGTCTTGCTCCATCTTGGATTGCTACGTAATCAAAAGGGATATTAACACACTTTAATTTTTCTACAGCTAGGCGAACAGACTCTTGTCTTGTTGAGCCTCCTTTAACAAAGAACATAGGAATTGTATTAATATCAACTAAGTCTTCAAGTGCAACAACTGTTTCGTCTAGACTATCTTCTTTGTAAGTTACTACTACAGCCTTTAATGAAGGAATTTCAAAAAAAGGCTCTGTTGCTCGATATAATACAGTGTGTCCATCAATTGATAAAAATTCTTTTTTTACACTTTCTCCATCTTCAAAAGCAGATGAAAAACGTAAAGAAGAACCAGCTGCAGTAACAATTAAAGCAAAACTTGGAATACTCATTAACTTTCTAATCTTTCAAGAATCAGGGTTGAGATTTGCTCGATATCCAAATTCATCGCAATTGAAGCTTCTTCAATTAGGAGATTTAATGCACTTTCGTATAGTTTTTTTTCTTGGATAGGGAGCTCCTTGACCTTTGAACGATGATACAGCGTCTGAACTACTTTTGCAATGGAATTAATTGATCCATCATGTATTAGTTCCTGATTTCTATGAAGACGTTCCTTCCAATCAAGATTATTGAGAGTATCTTTATTTGTAATTCCCATTATAGCATCTGTTGCTTCTTTTTTGGAAACGATAGAGCGTATTCCTATATCTTTTGCTCTTTTTACAGGTATTAAAATATTCATATCTGTATTTTTGAGATAAATTGAGTAGTAACTTTCAGAGATACCATTATGTTTCTTTTCTGTGATTGCTTTGATGATTCCCATGCCTTGTTCAGGGTATACAACATGGTCACCAATATTGAATGTATTACTAGTCGTTTCCATGTATCAACACTATCATATTATCCCCCAAAAATCAAGTATATATATTCTATATAAAAAATTATACAAGGATACATCACTATATTTTGTTGTAAATAATGATGCGTATTTTAGATTCTTATGAATAAAGTAAGCAATAATTTATTAATAAATAAAAAGCTTAAAATAATGTTTAGATAATTGTAAAACAGATAAGCATGACCTATACTCAAAGCTATGAAAGAAAGTGTTAGAAAAGCCGGAGTATTGCTCCATCCAACAAGTTTACCTGGTAAATATGGAATTGGAACTATTGGTAAATGTGCTTATGATTTTGTAGATAAGCTTTATCAAGCTCATGTCGAGTTGTGGCAAGTATTGCCACTTGGCCCAACAGGATTTGGGGATAGCCCATATGCAGCAAGATCTACTTTTGCTGGTAATGAACTCTTAATTGATCTTGAGACACTCTATGAACATGCTTTGTTAGATGTAACAGATTTAATGGGAAAGGCATTTGTGTGCGATAGAGTTGATTACGGTAAGGCTAGAGATTTCAAAATGCCATTACTTAAGAAGGCTGCTGAAAACTTTTTGAAAAACCCAACTGAAGATTATGAGAAATTTAAAGCTCAAAAGGCTTGGTGGCTTGATGATTATGCTCTCTACCAAGTTTTAGCTCAAGTTTATAATGATTCTAGATGGTTTGTTGCTTGGCCTATTGATCTAAAAAAGAGAAAGAAGAGTGCTCTTGATAAGGCAATTAAAGAATATGCTCATGAAATTGAATTATTTAAAGTTTATCAATATTTCTTCTTTAAGCAGTGGGGTGCTTTAAAAAGCTATGCAAATGAAAGAAACATTCAGATAATTGGAGATATCCCAATCTTTGTTGCACCAGATAGTGTTGATGCCTGGACAAATACAAAGCTCTTAAAACTCGATAAAGATTGTAACCAAGAAGTATCCTCAGGTGTACCACCTGATGCATTCTCTCAAACCGGACAGCTTTGGGGAAATCCTTTATATCGCTGGAAGGAACATGAAAAGACTGGTTTTGAGTGGTGGATTAGCAGAATCAGAGAAACTCTTAATATGTGTGATATCGTTAGAATAGACCACTTTAGAGGTTTTGCTGCTTGTTGGGAAGTTCCAGCTGATGAAGACACTGCTTTAAATGGAAAGTGGGTTGAAGCACCAGGACAAAAGCTACTTGATGCAATTAAAGCTGCTCTTGGTGATAATTTACCTATTATTGCAGAAGATCTTGGGGTAATAACTGAGGATGTTGAAGCCTTAAGAGATGATAATAATCTTCCAGGTATGAAGATTTTACAATTTGCATTTGGCTTTAATGAAGATGGAGGATTTGATACAACAAATGCTTACCTCCCTCATAATTGTGATTACAACAGTGTTATCTATACCGGTACTCATGATAACAATACTACTAGAGGCTGGTATTTTGACTTAAGTGATAAAGATAAAGACTATGTTAGACGTTACTTAGAAACAGGTGATGATGATGTAGTTTATAAACTTATCAAAGAAGCTGTTGCATCAAGATGTAAGTATGCAATTATCCCAATGCAGGATTTACTTTACCTAGATAGTAGTGGAAGAATGAATGTTCCTTCAACTTGTGGAACATCTAACTGGTCTTGGATTATGAGTAAAGAAGCTCTAGCGGATGAAAATAATTTAGATCGTTATCGCTACTACATCGATTTATATGGTAGGTATAATGCGTGAATATCATATTATTTGATAAAAACGTAAGACAATTTAATGCATCAGATGAAAGGTATGAGCACCTGAAAAAGGTGCTCCATGCTGAAGTAGGTACTTCATTTCGTGGCGGTGAAATTAATTCCTTTTCAGGTGAGTGTACAATTACAGCTGTTAGTAAAGAAAAAATAGAATTTGATTTTCTTCCTGCAAAGCTAGATAGTACACTTTATCCTCTTACTGTATTGCTTGCTCAAGTACGCCCAATTTGCATGAAAAGGATTTTAAGAGAACTTGTTTCTTTAGGTGTTGAAAGACTAATATTAACACGCTCTGATTTAGGTGAAAAAAGTTATGTGGAGTCTTCACTTTATACTACTGATGAGTATAAAACTATTATGATTAATGGAGCAATGCAAGCTGGACACACTGGAGTTAGTGATGCTATTTTTGCCTCAAGTGTTGAAGACGCTCTAAAAGAAATAAGCCTTGATACTACTTGTCTATTACTTGATAATGTTGTGGGGTCACAAAAATTTAATCAGTTGTCATTAACAGATAAAAAGGTATGTATTGCTATTGGCCCTGAAAGAGGTTGGAGTGATAGAGAGCGAAAGTGTTTACTTGAAAGAGATTTTATACCTGTATTAATGGGAAATAGAATTTTAAGAACTGAAACAGCAAGTGTAGCTGCTACTGCTCTAGCTTTAGAACATATGAATTATATTTAAGGAGAATAATTAATGGCACATTGTATCTCAGAAGAAGCTGAAAAGATATTAGATAAGGAATATAAAGTTCTTGATAAAGGTTTTGTTCGCCTTGTTGATTATCTTGGTAATGATGAAAGAATTGTACAAGCTGCACGTGTAAGCTATGGAAATGGCACAAAAAGCTATCGCCAAGATAAAGGTTTAATAAACTATTTATTAAGAAATGACCATACCTCTCCATTTGAGCAGGTTGTTTTCACATTCCATGTAAAAGCACCAATCTTTGTTGCTCGCCAATGGGTAAGACATAGAACTGCAAGAATTAATGAAATTAGTGGCAGATATTCTGTAATGAAGGATGAGTGCTATGTCCCTGAAAGTAATAAAATAGCACTCCAAAGTGAGGATAATAAACAGGGAAGAAAAAATGAGGCTGTTAGTAGTGAGGTTGCTCAAAAGGTTCAATCTATCTTAACAAATAATAGTCAGGAAACATTTAATGCTTACAACGAACTCCTTGATATGGGTATTGCTCGTGAAATTAGTAGAATTAATCTTCCTCTATCAATGTACACTGAATTCTATTGGCAAATTGATTTACACAACTTATTTCATTTCTTAAAGCTTCGCCTTGATGCTCATGCTCAATATGAAATTAGAGCATATGCTGAGGTTATGCTTGAAATGGTTGAAAAAGTTTGTCCAATAGCTACTGAAGCCTTTAAGAACTTAAAGCTTGGTTCTGTTACTTTCAGTGAAAGAGAATTAAAAGCTATTAAGGATATGTTAGAGGGAAAAGAAGTAGAGCTTGAAAAAAGAGAAAAAGAGCTATTTGAAGCTAAACTAAAGTAATTTATTTGTAAACCATTTTAATCTGGAGAATGTGAATATGTTTGAATTAACTGTTGCTAAGGATGGTTCAGGAAACTATACAACAATTCAAGAAGCATTAAATGCTGTTGAGTATCGTGAAAGTGCTGTAATTTATATTAAAGAAGGCATATATCGAGAAAAACTCTTCTCAGATAAAAAGGATTTAACTTTAATTGGCGAAGGTAATGTATTTATTACTTATTCAGATAGTGGTAGAGAAATTTTAGATAATAACTTAAAGAGAGGAACCTTTAGAAGTTATAGTGCTTTTTTTTCTGGTGAAAAAATAAAGCTTGAAAACCTTACAATCCACAATGGTGCTGGGTCTGGTCACGATGTTGGCCAAGCTATTGCTCTATATCTTGATGTAGATGATGCAAAGCTTTCTAATGTGCGGTTAATTGGTAACCAAGATACCTTGTTTTTATCCCCACTTCCTGAAGAAGAAAGAGAAAAGAGAGGCTTTTACGGCCCAAGATGTTTTTCAGAGAGGAAAAGAAAACACTCTGTGTTTGAAAACTGCACAATATCTGGAAGTGTGGATTTTATCTTTGGTGGAGGCGATGCAATTTTCAGAAATTGTACAATTGTTAGTACTGACGATGGCTTTGTTACAGCTCCATCTGGTAAAAAGGATTGGGATGGATTTTTATTTGAGAAGTGTGAGTTTATATCTTTAATGAATAAAAAGGAAAATGTCTATTTAATGAGACCATGGAGAGACGAAGGTAAAGCAAAATTTGTAAAGTGTACCTTTGGTCCACATATAAATAGAAAAGGCTTTATCCCATGGCCAAATAGAGAGGATAAAGCCCATTTATCTACATTTGAAGTTAAAGATTGTATATTTAACTAAACTCTAAATTAGCATATATCTTTTCAAGCCTTTCATCTGGAAAGCGTTTATCAAGGAGTACTTCAATCTTATTTGAAGGCTCCTTATTGTTTATTCTTTCAGCCCATCTATATACTGCCAAACCTGATACCAAACTATTAAATAAAATAAATACAAACAAAATCCAAACTGTAATCTTACCAAATTTGTTAGGTATATATAGTATTACCGAAGCAATTCTTGGATATAGCTTTTTTATCCAAAGTATTCCAAGTAAGCCCCAGAAAACCGAGTACAAAAGACATATTCTACCATTTATATTAAATGGAATATTGGAGTAGTCCCAACTTGTAGAGCCAAATACCTTTTCTTGGAAGTAGGAGCAAAGATATTCAACAACGCTACCTGTTAGAAATCCTCCGAGGAAAGAAAATGACCATGAACGGTTCCTATATTTGTATAAGGCAAGGGTAAGTACTAGAGCTCCAATACCATAGACTAAATTAAATGGACCATATACTAAACCTGAACGTGATTCAAAGTATCCATTTTTTATATAGCACCAAGCAAGCTCGATAACTACACCAAAAAAGCATCCTGAGAAAAATATTAAAAATAGCTTATAAAAGTTAATTCCCTTTGCAAAATGCTCTCCTAGTGTTTCTTTATAATCGATAGTGCCATTTGCAGGAGCATTCTTGATTCCAAAGTGAGATTTACTACTTTTCTCTGTATCCTTTAGCCTAGTTGATAGCTCATCAGAAGCTTCAACAAGGTGTTTATGAGCTTCCTTATAGCTATCAGCAAGTGTATTAAGTTTTTTAATTTCTTTATTAATATCTCTATAAAGTTTTTCTCTTTCTTTGTCAGAAAGAGTTTCTTCTTGAGCTAGAGCTTCATAATAAAGGCTTAATCGTGAGTTAAGTTTTTCTTCGTTGTACATAAGAATAATATATTAAATATTTTGATTTAAGTAAAACTAATTACCTTTAAAAGCCTTAATCTTACCTAGATAGTGATTCCTCATATCAGTTTCAAAATCCTTATCACAGTTATATTCTCTATTCAAGCATGGCATCCATAGTTTTGGATCTTCCATACAGAGATAGAAAAAGACGTTTTGTTTAAATTCTTTTGAAAAATAGGAATATATAGTTTTAAACATCTCTTCTTTTATTTCATAGTTATATGAATATTTACCTGCAGCTTCTACTAATGGTATTTCTAGAACCCTTGAAGGTGTTCTATGGGTTCTTAGGTGCTGAAGAACTGCTTTAGTAAAAGTAAGTGTTCCAAAGCTAATCATCATTACTTCATTTGGAGAGAAGTTTTCCTCGATTTTTTCAACAACTTCTTTATACTCCTTTTCCCATCCTTTGAAATAAACCATTGGATGGATGTGAAATCCAACTAAATTCTTATTATCTCTTGCAAGACGTGCGCAATTAATACGTTCATCTAAGCTTGCAGTTAAATGCTCTTCCTTTTCAATGATAGTAGGCGTATTTAATGACCAAGTAAAAACCATGTTTGGGGGATAAGGTTTATCAAAAAAATCATGTCGAGAGCTTTTGCTTTTTAATTCAATTACGATATTTTCATGCTTTTTTGCAAAGTTAGATAGACTAGTTAAAGTGTTATAGGAATCACCTAAAAGGAGGGAATCAGATGCTTGTCCTGTTCCAATGTGCCATATTGTTGATAAATCAATGTTTTCTAAACTTTTTTCTAAATTTCCTACAACCTTTATCTTATTTTGGCTATAAAATGATTGCACTGAGCAATAAGCACAGCCAAAGGAACACTGCATTGCAGCATCTAAAGTTGTAAGCTTACAACACCTTGTCTTTTCACCATCAACAGGACATGGACACTTACCAAATAGCTTTAAACCATCATTTGAGATAACTTCTATATTATCTTTTTTCCTTCTAATTACAGGTGGATAAAAGGTTGAATAATCTGTTGGAGTATACTTAAGTAGATTAAGTTTATCTTCTACCTGTTTAACTATCTCCTGTGCTCTTCTCTTTCCTTGTAATTTATCTATTTTTTCAAAGTCTAAAAATTTAAAGATATCATCTTCAAGAAATAGTTCTAAGTCAGCACTTGCTTTTAATAAGATTAACATTTGTGCTTTAGTTAGCTTATAATTATCAAATAATTCTTGTAGTTTTTCTCTCTTTGAAGAAGAAAAAGACTCTAATAGTTCATTAAACGCATCCATGATAATACCTTTCTAAATTAACATTTAATGGGTATTATATAGCTTATGAGTGCAAAAGACCAAGCCCACAAGCTTCCTGAAAATCCTGGTGTTTATATGATGAAGAACACAGATGACACTGTCATCTATGTTGGTAAAGCTAAGAATTTAAAAAGAAGAGTATCTTCATACTTCCTTCCAAATCGAGATGCTAAAACTACTGCTTTAGTTGCTAAAATTGATCATATTGATTACATCATCACTGGAAATGAGTATGAGGCTTTAGTCTTAGAGAATAATTTAATAAAAAAATATAATCCTCACTATAATATTTTATTAAAAGATGGAAAGAGCTATCCATTAATTAAAATTACAAATGAAGAGTATCCTCGAGTATATAAAACAAGAAGAATACTCCCTGATGGTGCTTCCTACTATGGTCCATTTCCAAAGGGGAAGCAGCTAGAGGATTATGTTGAGTTAATTAGATCTACATACCACTTAAGGCTTTGTTCTGGAGTTCTTAAAAAGCGTGATAAACCATGTCTTTACTACCACATTCATAAGTGTTTAGGACCTTGTATTGGTAATGCAAATAAAAAGGAATACTCAGAAGAAGTTGCTGAGATAAAAGAATTTTTATCAGGAAATGATCAAAAAGGGTTAATTAGACTTAGAAACCTTATGATGAAGGATGCTAAAGAGCTAAAGTTTGAAGAGGCTGTTAAGAAAAGAGAGTTATTAAAATCCCTTGAATCAGTAATGAGTGAGCAAGCTGTGCAAGATAATAGTGGGGAGAGTCGTGACTATGCTGCTATCGAGATGCGTGGCCCTCTTTGTAGTGTTGCAATAATGCAAATTAGAAATGGTAATTTAATTGGTAAAGCACTCTACAGAGCCGAAAGTATGGGTGATGAAACCGAGATTCTACTGAGCTTTTTAGTTCAATATTACTCTGATGGTGAGTCTCTACCATCTGAACTATACGTTTCTCATGAAATCGATACAACATTAATTTCTGAGTACTTTAAAAAAGAATTACATATGCCACTTTATATTGGTTTTCCTAAAGAAGGTAAACACTATCGTATATTGCGTATGGCTGAGGTTAATGCCAGTGAAGATGTAGAAAAAAGAATGTGTGCAATAAATAATTCTCCAGCTCTTGAGAGAATGAAGGAGTTATTAAACTTGGATAAACTACCAATTCACATTGAAGGCTTTGATATTGCTCATTTAGCTGGTAAATACACTGTTGCCTCCTTAATTGTATTTAAAAATGGTAACCCAAGTGTTAAGGACTATAGAAGGTTTAATATTAAATCTTTAAATGGCAAAATTGATGACTTTGAATCTATGAGAGAGGCAGTAACAAGGCGCTACACAAGGCTTTTAAATGAAAAGCAAGAACTACCAGATTTACTGCTAATTGATGGTGGTAAGGGGCAAGTTCACGCTGCAATTGATATGTTAGAGGTCTTAGGTATAGATGATATACCTGTAGTTGGTCTTGCAGAGAAAAATGAAGAATTAGTTTTCCCAGATGATAGGCCAAACTTAGTTTTAGATAGAGCAGATAGTGCTTTAAGAGTGCTTATTGCAGTAAGAGATGAATGTCACCGTTTTGCAACTAGTGCTAACCAAAGAATGCGAAGCAAGGAAGCTTCCTTTGCCTTACTTGAATCTATAGAAGGAGTTGGAAAAGTTAGAAGTAAGAGAATCATGGAAACTTGTGGAAGTGTAGAAAAGATTTTAGAGCTTGAAAGTAGTGAGCTTGCTAAAAAATGTTCAATACCTCTAGATGTAGCTGAAAGAATCATCCATAAGCTCACGCTCTAACTTAATTGTAGTTTGTTTTCCTTTATTAATAATTATAGTGTAAAGCATGCATTCTAGGATAGTTTTTACCATTTCCTGTGGCGCCTTTCTTACTTCTGCATCCATCATTTCAAGATAACGAATTATTTCATCGCAATCTTTTTCACTATATTTTTTTAAGGCTTTAGAGTAGGTTGCTTGGTCATTTGGATTAAAAATACCCTTGAAATCAAAAGGGGAGGTTTTTAATGATCCAACCTGCTTAAATGCATTAAAGAGAGTATTGGTTTTTACTTGCACATGTAAATCTTCAAGCATTCTAAAGCTTTTACCTAATGCTGAAAGTGTTGCAATTGCACCATCAGAACGTGTTGTAAGAATCTTCGCAAGAGATGCCTCTGCACCTTGTAAATCACAATTTGCTATGTGGGCAAATAGGGTTTGAGGAGTTTCTTCTCTTGTGTGTGCAAGAAATTTTGATACATCCTCCTCATCAATTATTTTTTCATCTTTCTTGGCAAAATAGTCGATAACTGGGTAACAGAATGTTCTAATTTCTAGAGTATTGTTTTCTACTAATGAAAGAATCATAGTGGTTGCTTCTGGTGTTATTTTGAAGCCTTCACGACGAAATAGATTAGTTACATAGTACTTCTTTTCATCTTCCTTCATTTCATAAAAAGCAATTAAATTCTCTTTTTTTATAAGAGATGTTAGTTCTGTTGGAAATTTTTTTGAAGAAACCTCATTTGAGGTAATTATTAATACAGAGTCTTCTTCATCCTTTTTTAAATACTTAATTAATTCATTAAGTAGTGGTCCCTTTTTTACATCATCAAAGTTCTTTAAAAATACGAGTTTATAGCTTGAGAAAAGAGATGAGGAAGATAGTGCATCAGCAAGAGTTTCTGCATCTGTTTCAAAGGTGAATAATAATACCACCTCGCTATCTGGATGTAGGCTTAATATTTCTTTCTTTTTTTCAATTATCCAATCTTGTTTTTTACCTTCTTCAGGTCCAAATAGTAAGTATGCTTCACTCATAGTTTCTGATAACCTTAGTTAATATACCATATATTGTGATTTCTTTGCATACTTTGGATGGAATGTTATCATTTTCAGGAACAAGCAATATTCTAGATGCTTGGAGAGTATAACGTCTTATCATTACCTCTTCTGTACTATTTACCATGCAAATAATGATATCATTTTCTTTTGCACTTTTAGTTTTTCTAAAAATTAACTTATCATGAGGAATTAGGCCTGCATTCTTCATTGAGTCATCACCCATCTCGATAGCAAAATAGTTTACATCATCTTCTATAAATAAATTACTTACAATTAATTTTGACATTCTTCCATCTTGGAGGTGATAATCAAGCTCTAATGCTTTTAGTTGTTTAGTATTTCCATCTACAATTGAAATAGATCTAGCAGTTTTATCTCTTTTAATTATATTTTTTTTCTCAAGGGCCTTTAGATGGTCAAATACAGAGGATGGAGCAATTTCAAAGTGAGAACCGATGTCTTCAAGTGAAGGAGATCGGTGGTGTTCATTTATATATGTTTTAATAAATGAATATATTTCTTCTTGTCTCTTTGTAAGATTATTTTTGCTCGCCATCGCTTTACTATAGCATGAAAGTTGAAAGTGTTACAAATTGCGAAATGAGCCATTTGCGTACATGATTGATATTAGCTATACTAAAGTATATGAAGGTTTTGATAATTGGAGCTGGAAGACGTGGATTAAGATTAGCACGTCACTTAATCGAGGAAAAAAAATCTGTTACATTTTTGGATATTTCAAGTGATAGATGTCAAAGTGCAATTAGTAAACTTGACTGCTTAGCTGTATGTGGTTCTGCAACTAACATTGATAGATTAATTGAAGCAGGTGTTGAGGAATCTGATGTTGCAATTGCTGTTACGGATTCAGATGAAGTAAATCTTGTTAGCTGTGGCCTTATTGTTGCTAATTTCCCAAATGTAAAAAAAACAGTAGCTGCAATTAGAAGTATTTCTTATTTATCAAACAATGATGATGAGCATACAACTTCAATTTTGGGTATTTCAGATATTGTAAACCCTGATAGTGAAGCTGCAAAAAGAATTATTGATGTTGTAAGAAGTGGCCTTTACCATGACACCATTACATTCCCTGATACAGACTTTTTGCTCTTTACTCTCCATATTTCTAGAAAGAGCCCATATGTTGGAAAAACATTAGCTCAGTTTAGAACCTTATTTACAGGTAATATTGCTGTTACAGGTATTTATAGAAAGGGTAAAGCAATTCTTCCTTTTGGTGATACAGTAATTAAGCATGGTGATGAAATTGCAATCATTTGCGATAGTGATGATACTTTATCTGTTTTTAATGTTACAGGTTCTCCTGTTGTTAGTAAGAAAATATCAAGAGTAATTCTTGTTGGTGGAACAAGGGTAACTAGAGCCTTAATTACTCGTCTTACTCCAGAAGAGAAAAATGTAATTACTTTAATTGAAAAGGATCCTGCTACTGCTGAAGATTTTTCTAAGCTTTTCCCAGATATCTTGGTCATTAATGGTTCAATTACAGATGAGTCTCTTTGGGATGATGAAAATTTGGAGGATAGTGATATTTTAATTAGTTTAACTGAAAACGATGAATTAAATATCATTACTGCTTCCTATGCAAAAAAACTTGGAGTAAAGAGGTCTATAGCTCTTATTAAGACAAATCCTAACTATATTTCGTTAGCTAGACAGTTTGATATCGATGCTCCAATTTCTACTACTGAATCAACAGTTGATACAATTGTAAAGCATCTTAGAAGTGGTAGTATTATGAGTCTTCATACGCTTTTTGATGGTAACTTAGAGGTATATGAGTATAAAATTAATTCTAATTTTGAATATCTCGGTAAAGCATTGAAGGAAGTTAATCTTAGAGGTAAAGCAATTATTGCTGGTGTAAAAAGGAGTAATGGAGAATCCTTCGTACCAGATGGTAACTATGTATTCTCAGAAAATGATACAGTACTTTTATGTTCAACCCATGATAAGAGTGAGTATGTCCAGGAGTTATTCAAGTGAACGTAAAATCGGTTGTTAAGTTACTTTGCTTTATTCAGCTATTTATAGCACTTTTAATGTGTATTCCTTTTTCTCTTTCATTTGTATATCAGGAGGAATTAGCATCTAGAGCATTTGGTTTTACCATTTTATTAATGGTTATTATCCATACTGTGTTACTTCTTTTTTTACGTAAGGAACCCATTAAGATAAAAGCAAAGGATAGCTATTTGTTTGTTACTTTAACTTGGGTTATTGCAACTGCTTTTGGTGCTCTTCCACTATATTTAACTAAGACTCTTCCTACTTATACAGCTTCATATTTTGAGATAATGTCAGGTTTCACAACAACTGGAGCTACTGCTCTTGCTTCGATTGAAGATAAATTTAAATCAATTTTGTTTTGGCGAGGTATGACAAACTGGTTAGGTGGTATGGGTATTGTAGTACTCTTTGTCGCAATATTACCATTTATGGGTGTTAGAGGTGTAAACCTAGTTAGTGCAGAATCTGTAGGTCCTACAAAGGATAAACTTACTCCTCATATCCAACATACCGCTATGATTTTATGGGGAATTTATGTAGGTTTTTCCGCTTTAGAAGTAATATTCCTCCTGTTAGGAAAGCTTTCTCTATTTGATGCGGTAACAGTTACCTTTGGTACTATGGGAGCAGCAGGATTCTCTGCAAAAAATAGTTCAATTGGTGGATATAATTCTAGTTATGTAGATTGGGTTGTTATTGTATTTATGACAATTGCCGGTATGAACTTTGCTCTATTTTTTAAAGCAATTCAGGGAAGAATAGATAAGGTAATTAAAGATGCTGAATTTAGAGTATACATTAGTTTAATTGCTGTTTTCACAACAATTGGAACGGTATCATTACTTCTTAACAAAATATACCCAGATGTACTTACTGCAATTCGTTACTCCGCTTTCCATGTAATTAGTGTATTAACTACAACTGGTTTTGCTATTTGTGATTACACCTCATGGCCGGTATTTAACCAAATGCTACTATTCTTACTTTTCTTTGTAGGTGGCTGTGCTGGCTCTGCTGGTGGTGGTATGAAGGTTATTAGAATATCGACATTAATTACACTTGCTAAAAATGCAATAAAGAAGCGCTTACATCCTAGAGCAGTTGTCCAAACTCGCTTAGGTGGTGATATCATCGCACAGGATACAACACTTTCAATTGCGGGCTTTATTGGAGTTTATTTATTAACAGGCTTTGTCGGTGCATTAATTATTTCAACTTCAGGAAGATCATTAGAGACTTGCTTATCTGCTGCATTCTTATTTGTTGGTAACATTGGAATTGGACTTGGTGATGTTGGTCCTGCTGGAAACTTCTCAATATTTTCTCCACTAATTCAATGGACTGCTTCATTTTTAATGTTAGTTGGAAGACTTGAACTCTTTACAGTTTATGCACTATTTTCTAAATCCTTTTGGAAGAGGGGATAAAAATAATGGAGTGCACATTGCACTCCATTAATAACTATCATGTAATAGATTACTTATCCATTACCTTTTCTTTTTCTTTCTTTGCTACAGCTTGAATTTTATCAGCAATAAGCTCAATGCCTTCGTATAGCTCATAGCAATCGTAGCTTACAATCTTTTCTGTTTTCCATCTGAAGTGAAGTATTGCGTCAATATGGAATCCGATACCCTTACTCTCACGCTTTATTGCGATATCGAGATCATGGAGATAATCATCTGCAAATGAGAGCTTTTGGAGCTTCTTGTCAATAAAGTCCTTAGTCTCTTGACTTGGTACATAGTTAATGCCTCTAACTGTTAGATTCATATTTTACCTCCCGATAAATTAATTTATACCTTAATTATACTATCGAAATAGAGGAAATCAAAGAAAATCTTAAACTCCTCTAATAAATGATGAATCAATTGCCAACTCCTTACGATATTTATTAACAGTACGACGAGCACAGCTAATACCTTTTTCTGCTAACATATCACTTATTTTTTGGTCTGATAGAGCTTTTTCTGTAGTGTTATTTTCTATTATCTCTTTAATAATATCTTTAATTGCAGTTTTACTTACACTTACTCCTGTATCTTCATTTTGAATACCACTAGGAAAAAGTTCCTTAAGTTGGAATACCCCCCAATCGGTATCAATGTATTTACTTGTAGTAATTCTACTTACAGTTGTTTCATGAACTCCTATTTCATCAGCAACTTGTTTTAGTGTTAATGGTTTTAAACTTCTTGGTCCAAAGAGAAAGAAAGATTTTTGCTTTTCCATTAATACTCTTCCAACCTTCTCTAACGTTGATCGTCTTAAGGCAAGCTGATTTATTAAATTATCTGCAGAATTTACTTGGCTTTTTAAGTACTTGCTTGCTTCTTTTTCCTCTTTATTATTTGATTTAGAATACTCATCAAGCATTTGCTGATATTGACTATCGATTGAAACAACTGGAAGAGTTGAGTCATTTAATCGCATTACGAGTTTTCCATCTTCAACCTTGATGGATAAATCAGGGATAATGGTGTTATCCCAAGAACTTGAATACTTTAAACCAGGGTAGGGGGTTAATGTTTTTAAATAGTCAAAGAGTTCATTTAATTCTTCTTCATCTATTTTAAGGGCTTTACTTACTTCTTTTACCTTACCAGCCCTCATTTTTTCTAGATTATCATTTACAAGAAGAGAAAAGGTCTTTAATTCATCACCTTTCATGCCATCTTCTTTTGCTTGGCATATTAATGATTCCTTAAAGTCTCTGCAACCAACGCCAGCAGGCTCTAATGAGTGAATTATATCTAATGCTTTATCAAGGTATTCTTTATCCTTTGCTCCTATTAACTCTTCCGGAGGAGTGGTAAAAAAACCTTTATCATCGAGTGATGAAATTAATATTTCACAAACTCTTTTTATATTATCATCAATCTTTAGAGTACCAAGTTGTTTATTTAAATGTTCTTCTAGACTTTCCTCTTCTTTTACAGCACCTTCCATCCAAGCTTGATAGTTATCTGATAAATCTGAACCATAGGCTGCTGAATCAGAGTAGTCTTCATAACGGTCTTTACGTGAGTATTTATCTAAATACTCTTCATAGCTAACCCCATTATCTCTGTTTGGTTCTTCAACTACTAATGTTGGATTCTTACCTGCTTCTTCCTCTATCTTTGCAAGTAATTCATTTAATGGGAGAGTCATTAACTCAAGGGACTGAAGCATTTGAGCATTTAGTCTAAGCTGTTGCTTTTGAGTAAGGGTGAGTGAGGATTCTATCATTTTATCTCCTCTTTCATAAAGTCTTGCCCAAAATATATTTCTCTTGCAAGTTCATTGTTAATTAACTCGTCCTTTGTTCCATAAACAAGGATGTTACCTTCATTTATAATATAGGCACATGTTGTGATCTCAAGAGTATCACGTACATTGTGGTCAGTTAATAAAATACCAATCCCTTGGTCTTTTAGTTTTCTAACAATTTGCTTAATTTCATAGACTGCTTTTGGATCTATACCTGCAAAAGGTTCATCAAGAAGTAAGAATTTCGGATTAGTAGCAAGAGCTCTTGCAATTTCGGTTCTTCTCCTTTCTCCTCCAGATAGAGTATAACCATATTGCTTTCGAAGTTTAGTAATACCAAATTCTTCCATTAAGGATTCAAGTAATTCTTTTTTCTCAATTTTTGAAAGATCATTTCTAGTTTGAACAACTAACTTAATGTTATCTTCAACCGTTAGCTTTCTAAATATGGAGCTTTCCTGAGGTAGATAACTTAATCCTAATTTTGATCTTTTATGCATAGGAAGATTTGTAATATTTTCGTTATCTAATAAGATTTTTCCACCATTACTTTTGATAAATCCTACTATCATATAGAATGTGGTAGTTTTACCTGCTCCATTAGGTCCTAATAGTCCTGTAATAGAGCCATTTTCCATAGAAAAAGAAATACCCTTTACTACCTGCTTCCTTCCATAAAATTTAGATAAATTTTCAACTGAGAGAGTATTAGCCATTTACTTCTCCTTGAATTTTACCTTCAAGATTTATTTCTTGAGTATCGATATCAATAGAAATTAAAGCAGCTTGATAATTATTATTATTCCAATTAACAGATGCATTTCCAGCAAGAATTAAGGTATTTGTTTTTCTATTAAAAGTTATCTTTTCTGCTCTAGCACTTAAAATACCTGAGTCTGTGTTTTTCAGTAGGCGTGCAGACATTTCAAGTGATAATATTTCTTCTTTTAAATCATAGTTTACAGCAAAAGAGGAAGCTTCAAGTTCATTAATGCTATCTGAAACCTCACACCATGTAGAGATAATTAATCTTTCACCACTTCTATCGTAGTAGAGATTAGAGGTTTTTATTAATAGACCTTTTTCTTTGTCTTCAATTGTTATTTTTCCACTACATTCAACTTGGGAGTAATCATCTCCTTGAAGCGTTATTGTAGAAGCAGTAATTTTCATCCCTTCTGCAGTTACAGTTGCTCCTTCAGTTAGTGAAACAGTTTTTCTACCTTCTTTCAAAGATACCTTTGAGTATCCTCCAGAAAATGTTACAGGAGATGAAATTAGATTAAAAGATAGTGATGCTAATAGAATAAGTAGTACTATTCTTTTCATTCATTTACCTCCCCAGAAAAAAGCTCTTTCATTTCTAAGCTCATTTTTGTCAGGTCAGCATAAAGCTTAACCCCCTCCAAACGACCACCGGGAAATGATACAGATACATAACTATCTGAATTAACACTATTATCCCTGCTGTCAAAAGTAAGTGATTCCGTTTCTATTGACAAGTTATCTTTATGTTGTTTTAAAGAAGTTTGACCAGAAAACGAACAAACTTTATCTTTTGTATTAATTTCACCTCTTCCTGCATAACCAGAGATATATAGTTCACCACTTTCATCAAGCTGCTCAAATGAAACATCTTCAACTAATACTTTATCACTTGAGAGATAGACTTTCATCTCTTTTGCATGAATTTTTATTGGTTCACCTTCGCCTGTTGAAAGGGTATATGTGGTGTTATTTAAAATCATATCAGGCATCTCAAAGTCTTGAAGAGACACACTGGCTGTGTTCTCTTCTTTTGCACATCCTGTTAAGAGAACTAATAAGGTAAGGAAAATGAGGATATACCTCATTTATCCTCCTTCTTTTCTATAATTGTTGGTAAAAATTCTTTTTTTCTTAATTTAAAATAAACACATGAGATTAAAAAACCAATTGCAAGTCCTACTAGTGCAGATACAAATTGATAAACTTCATTTGAAGTAAAAAATGCTGCACTTACGAATAGTGGAATAAAGAAACAAATTAAAGGAAAGAATAATGACATAAATGATGAAAGTATTGTTCTTCCTGTTGGCATATCAATTAAGGCTTTATCACCGTCTTTAAGTTTTATATTATCTGGGTTTTCGACAATGAATTCGTAATTCTTACCACGGCAAAAGAGTGAACTTTTGCATCCTTCACACGCATTTTTATCGCATGATACCATAATATTGCCATCGTTTGTTTTATGAACAGTTACTTCTTTTTTCATTTTGAAACCTCTGGTCTTTCAACTGCAACCTTTTCTTTAATTACTTCAATTTTTTCGGCATTACCATCATCTGAAATAGTAACTAATACACCTTGTAGCTCACAATCTTCCCATGCCTCATGACTTCTATCAGGAAGCGCAGTCATTAGTTTTTTTATTTCATATTCAGGATTAAAGCCTCCAGCTGATAGTGTTGAACCACATCTACCATTATCACTGATAAATGCACATTTACCAATAATTTTGCTATCAGAAGTTAATACTTTTGAGTGTGTTGAAATTACAGCAGATACTCTATCCTTAAGATAGTGTGCTAATGTAGCACTCTCAGCAGTAGTTGCACAATGGAATTGGATTAAGAAAATATCTGCTTCTGCACTTAATTTTGAGAGTATCATATCAGCAAAATTAAGTGGGTTTACAACACATATTCTAGAAAAACCACTTGCACCAAGGATATTTATTATTGCAACTCTTTTTCCATTTATCTCTACAATTTTATAACCTTTACCTGGCGTTTTTGGAGGGAAGTTTGCTGGCCTAAGCACATAACTACACTTAGGGAAAAAATCTACCATATCTAGCTTATAAAAGATTTTCTCTCCACCTGTTTGTAAATTAATTCCAAGGTGTGAAAGCTGCATTGAATGTGCCTTACCAAGTCCAAAGCCGTTAGTGGCTCCTTCTGTGTTTGCAATAACAAAATCAGCACCAACTTTATCCTTTAATGCCTTTAAACCATTCTTTACAGCTAATATACCTGCTCTTCCAACTACTTCACCTAAGAAAAGAACTTTAAAACTCATAGCAATAAGAATAATAGTAATTATCAAAAGGTGCAATAAACTATAGTCTTACTCTTAGCTTTTGGATAGAATTGATTGTCATGGATAGCGTTACACACATTCTATCAATTGCTATGGAAGCGGGTAAAATAATGCTTGAAAACGGGGCAGAGATTTATCGCGTCGAAGATACAATGGCTAGAATTTCAAAATATTATGGTGCTAAGGACCAACATTTTTTTGTATTAACAAATGGTATTTTTGTTTCTGGGGAAGAAATTGATGGAAAGGCTTTTGCTAGAGTAGAGCATATCCCTGTTCATGGTGCAGATCTATCAAAGGTAATTGCAATTAATCAGCTATCTAGAGAGATTAGTCAAGGTAAATATACTTTAGATGAGGTTGAAAAAAAACTTGAAGAGATTCGTAATAGTAAAAATAGACCATTTATTATTCAAGTTTTAGCCACTGCACTTGGTTCAGGGTGTTTTTCTGTATTACTTAATGGATCATTAAGAGATGGAATATGTTCATTTATTTCAGGTATAGTTCTTGGCTTTTTTATTACACTTATTTTTAAACCATATCTTTCAAAAATATCTGGAAATATTATTGGTGGAATGCTTGTAACTCTAATATGTGTTCTTTGCAAGCACTTCGGATTTGCAGATTCATTAACCAGTATGATTGGAGGTAGTGTAATTCCATTAGTTCCAGGAGTTGCATTTGTAAATGGTATTAGAGATATTGGAGATGAAGATTATATTTCTGGGTCCGTAAGACTTTTAGATGCAATGCTTGTTTTTTTATGTATAGCTGTAGGTGTTGCTGCTGTATTAATTTGCTATGGTAAGTTAACAGGAGGGATAGTACTTTGAGTATTAACATTATTATTGCAGCTTTCTTTGGAACTGTAGCATTTGCAATTTTATATGATATCCCTTCTAGATATTGTTTTGTTTGTGGTTTATGTGGCTTAATGGGGTGGATAATATACTCTTTACTTACTCCTCCTATGGGCGAACTAGTTGCAGTATTTATAGCAACTATAGGGATAGCCTTAGCTAGTAGGTTTTTCGCAGTTTGGCAAAAGTGCCCTGAGATAGTTTTTTTAGTTTCAGGAATTTTCCCAATAGTTCCTGGTGCTGGTATTTATTGGACCGCTTACTATCTAGTTGCAGGGCAAATGACTCAAGCTGCAGATAGCGGCATAGGAGCATTAAAAATATGTTTAATGATGGTTTTAGGTATAGCAATTGTGCATGAGCTTCCACAAAAGCTATTTTCAATTATAAGGAGAAAATAATGGGTAGGCTTATTACTCTTTCGATTTCAGCACAAATTGTTGTAGCTGCATTTAGTCCATATTTACAAATTATTTTTAGAAATAAAGGTTATTCCCACTCTCTTTGTGGCGTGTTATTAGCATTGTGCCAGTTCGCAGCAATTATTATTCCTTTATTAATTTCATCTATTTCTGATAAGACAGGAAAAACAAAGAGCTTTTTACTTTTATGCTCATTAGTTTCGTTAGTTACAGCAATTCCTTTTTTACTTTCAAATAACATTGTTGTGGTTGTAATTGCTTCATTTATCTTAAATGGAGTGTTTTGGTCAATAAATCCTCTTTGTGATGGTTTTATTAATAGAGCATTAACACACGATACATCTAGATATGGAACAATAAGAGCGATGGGAACTCTAAGCTATGTATGTACACTTGTTCTTTTTGCTTTTATTAAGTTCCCAAATGAAAATAGTAATAGTTCAATTTTACTTGCAATGATTATTTGTATTTTACTTTTTATCATTGTACTACTAACTACTAAGGAAAATAGTTCTTCGGAGAGGAAAGAAAAAGAAAACCAGGTATTTTCTATCTCTTGGTTTAGTAAGAGTTTTTACATCTTTATGGGGATAGTTGCTCTAACAAGAGTAGGGCAAGCTGTTGTTGAGAAATTATTATCATCATATATGATTGAGGAATTAAACTTAGGAGGATATTTTCTTATCTTTGTTGCCTTAGGTGCGCTTTGTGAGTTCTTTTGTATGATTTTTTTCTCAAGGCTTAAAAGAAATAAGAAAATTACTTCATGGTCAATGCTACTAATTTCAGCAATTGGATTAACAGTAAGATTACTATTATATTTAATTCCTTCTATATATACATTTATTATTGCTCAAATGCTCCATGGCTTAACATTTGGAGTATTGCATGTTGCCGCTACTGGTTATGCAGCTGATAATGTAGCTCCTGAACATTATGATTTAGCAATGACTCTATATTGGTCTCTTGCAACAAATCTTCCTGAGATGCTTGGAGCATTTGCTGGTGGATTTGTTATTGAAGCCTTTGGTTATCCAATGTTGTTCTTATCATATTCAATATTCCCTCTTGTAGCTTGCATACTTTGTCTAACAAATAAAAAACATTTTAAGTAGATTGAAACGGGGGGCAAATGATGTTAATATACCTCTTGCAACCATGTGTTGTCATGCTCCGGTTTTCCCTCAGCACCCCTTTGTGCACTGGAGCATGTACCTATTATTTTAAATAAAAAACTCAGACTTTGATATTATCAGAGTCTGAGAACCATATTTGCCTGTTGGAGGTAAGCACATGTGTACACCTCTAAAAATATGACATAAAGCTATTACTATTTTTATATTTTATGTGAAGAACTATGAAGAAAACACGATTTCCAAATAATTAATTCTTTGGTTTAGTACTCGATAAACTCGATAAACTCGATAAACTCGATAAACTCGATAAACTCGATAAACTCGATAAACTCGATAAACTCGATAAACTCGATAAACTCGATAAACTCGATAAACTCGATAAACTCGATAAACT
>JAQYFM010000216.1 GCA_028723145.1 Spirochaetales bacterium
TTGTGATTATTAAAAAGATAGCTAAAGCAATTACTAATATTATTGTATTCTTGTTCAAGGTATGCTCCTTTTGATATATAATCAATATATAATGATTGGAGAAAGTATTCTAGTACATTGTTGCTGTGGTCCTTGTGCTACAGCAAGTATTGAAAGGTTAATTAGTGAAGGGTGGAACCCTGTATTATATTTCTCAAACGATAATATATATCCTGAAGAGGAGTTTGAAAAACGTTATGAGAACTTATTAATTGTTGCAAATAAATACAATTTAAGAGTTATTAATAAGAGCTATGACCATAGTTCTTGGAGGACTTGGGTAAAGGGACTTGAGAATGAAAAGGAACATGGAAAGCGATGTGTTCGTTGCTTTAGATATAACTTACTTGAAGCAAAAAGAATGGCAGATGAATTGGGTATTTCTCATTTTTGTACTACGTTAACTGTTTCTCGATTTAAAAATAGTTTAGTAATCTTTTCTCAAGGTGAGGACTTAGAGGGTTTTGAAAAAATAGATTTTAAGAAAAAGGATGGGTTTGCAACATCCTGCAGACTTGCTAAAGAGCTAAATTTATATAGACAGTCTTATTGTGGGTGTGAGTTTTCAATTATCGAATAAAGCGTGACAGTACAATTTTGATGTGTTAAAGTTTTTATGGAGGATAAATGAAAAAAAATATTGATAAGTATGATGATCTACTTGATCTATTTGCAAATACAAATGATAGAGAGTCAATGAGATTACTCTTTGAAGATATGTTTACTGAAGGAGAGAGGAAAGATCTTGAACTACGTTGGAAGCTAATGAATGATTTATATAACCATGTGCCTCAGCGTGAAATAGCTAGTGACCTCCATATTAGCCTTTGTAGAATTACTCGCGGGTCAAAAATGCTTAAAAAAGAAAATGGATATGTAAAAAAGTACCTTTCTGAGCACTATGATGACCATTTACATCGATAATTATTATTGCCTTTTGGTAAAGTGATGTGTATTCTTAGTGTAATAGGAGATTTTTTAAATGAAAAAGTATCGCTGTGTATTATGCGGATTCGAAGTTGAGATGGAATCTCTTCCTGAAGATTACGTTTGCCCAATTTGTGGTGCAGGTCCAGAAGATTTCGAAGAAGTCGAGGAATAATTAAAAAAAGAGCTGTCCAATTGGGCAGCTCAATTTTTAGGTGGAAATGTTTATTTAGAAACTACTTCATGAATAGTTTTTCTAACTGCACCCTTACCACTTACAAGTGAAGTAAAGTAGTTAACAACCTTAGCTCCTACAACTGTGTTATTTAAATCTAATCCAAAGAGCTTCTCATTTGCTAAAATTGGCTCAAGAATCTTATCAAAAGGACCACTTTGACCAAGTGTAACACCACTGAGCATTGGCTGGAATGTTGTTGTCATTGGATCAGGAGAAAGTGTAAAAGCATTACCCTCATCATCAAGAGCAAGAAGATATCTTAAGTAGAGAGCATATACAAGAGGAACTACATTTAACTCATTTAAATCCTTTCCTGCTGCTTTATAAGCCTTAATTGTTTCACCAAATCTGATAGAAAGCTTTTGAGAAGTATCTGTTGCAATTCTCTGAGGTGTATCAGGCATGAATGGGTTAGGAATTCTAACATTTAATACTTCATCAATAAATGCCTTTGGATCAATAATGCCAGGGTTAACTACTACAGGAAGACCTTCTGTGTAACCAAGTCTCATTACCATCTTCTTTAAATCCTCATCCTTCATCTCATCTGCAATTAATGTATAACCAAGTAAGCATCCTGAAAGCGCAAGTGCAGTGTGAAGAGGGTTTAAGCAGGTACATACCTTCATCTTTTCAACCTTATTTACTGTATCTCTATCTGTGAGATATACACCACTCTTTTCAAGTGCAGGTCTACCGTTAGGGAATCTATCTTCGATAACAAGATATTGTGGCTCTTCAGCATTAACGAATGGAGCAATATAAGTGTTTTTAGATGTAATGATTGCATCCTTATCTTCAAAGCCTGTTTCACTAAGCATTGCTGCAACGCTCTGGTCTGGTCTTGGAGTAATTTTATCAATCATAGACCAAGGGAAAGATACACACTTTTCATCAGATACCCAAGAAACAAACTCATCTGATAACTCACCTTTTTCATTATAGGTCTTTGCAATTGTTACAATAGCATTTCTTAACTTCTCACCGTTATGTGAGCAGTTATCCATTGATACAAGAGCAAGAGGTGCTTTGCAGCTATTAAATCTATCATTTAAAAGGCGAGTTAATCTACAAAGGAACATTGAAGCATCTTTTAATGGTTTTTCAAAGTCACTTACATAGAACTTAAAAAGATTACCATCTGGCTGATAGAGAGCATAACCCTTTTCAGTAATTGTAAAAGATACCATCTGAAGGGAAGGGTTTGTGAAAGCATTTTCAAGTACTGCCCATTCAGCACTACTATTTGGATCACATTTAACAGCCTGCATAACAGAACCAATTACTTCTTTTTCTATTGATCCATTAGCTTTAAGTGTTACACCAAGTGTAAGGTTATCGTGTGGTGCATAGATTTTATCGATGATTTCACCATCAAAACCTTCACCAACAACAATACCTGTATCCATCAAGCCTTCATTTAAAAGCTTTTGACAAAGTCCTGCTGGGAAAATTCTAAAGATATTACCTGCACCAAAGTGTACCCACTGTGGTCTAGACTTAGTATTTTCTTCAATTTGTTTATGGTCATATGAAAAGAGTTTATATCCTTCCCATGACTTTTTATCTTCAAGTGAAATTAAATTGAGTTTCATCTGTTTCTCCTTACTTTAAAAAATACTGTGGAAATAATTCGATGAGCATTGGATACTCGTCTTCAATTTTGTTTAAGTGATCCCTATCGAGTTCTAATGCTTCTTCCTTAGCTCCTCTTGCGATTGCATCGATAATTGCTTCATGTTGAGTTTCAATATCATTTGCAATATTACCTGCAAGACTTGAAAGAAGTCTTATTCTGCGCTCGTTTCCTGTATGAGAAAATAGAACTGCATAAACTCTTTCATATCCAAGTTGGCTATAAAATGTTGCATGCATTTCATCATCTGCTTTAAGAAAATCAATATATGAACCACTAATTAAAGCAGCCTTTTGTTTTAGTAATAATGATTTTAGTCTTGTAACATAGGCTTCTTTAGCTAAATCATTAAGCTCAAGATCCATAAAACTCTTAAGAGCGCCAAGCTCTAAATTCATTCTCATAAATCTTTCTTGCCTAATATCTGAGATATCTAAATAGCTTACCCTAGTGCCTTTTTGAGGAAAGATATCTACAAGAGAATCTCTTTCAAGACGGAGCAGGGCATCACGAAGTGGGGATCGTGAGACCCCCAATGATTCAGATAATTCGGTGAGATTGAGTTCTGTTCCTGGTTTAAGAACAAGTGTTTCAATCTGCTCTCTTAATTGGTTGTATACCCAGATATTAGCCCTGCTGTCATCTTTTTTCATACACCACGCTCTTCTGCTTTATCAATTGCTTCCCAAAGCCCTTGAATATACATTGCACCAAGAGCTCTATCGTATAGACCATAACCTGGCATACACTTTTCACCCCAAATTGTTCTTCCGTGGTCAGGGCGTGCTGGTCCATCAAAACCAATATCATGAAGTGCTTTAACTGCTTCATACATATCAAATGAACCATCTGATGAAAGGTGAGCTGCTTCCTCGAATACTCCTGGAGCGAAGTGGTGGAGGTTTCTAATGTGTGCAAAATGGATTCTACCTTTGCAAGAACGGATGATATCTGGTAAATCATTGTTAGGGTTAGTTCCAAGACTTCCCATACAAAGTGTGATACCATTGTAAGGCTTATCAACTGCCTTGAGCATCTTTAAGATAGCATCTTTTCCTGTGATAATTCTAGGAAGCTTGAATACTGGCCAAGCTGGATCATCTGGGTGAATAGCCATCTTGATATCATATTTCTCACAAACTGGTCCAATTGCATTTAAGAAATAAACGAGGTTGTCAAAAAGCTTTTCAGATGTAACATCTTTATAAGCATCGAAGAGCTTGTGAACCTGTGCAAGTCTTTCTGGTTCCCAACCTGGCATAACAAAGCCATTTGAGTTATCTGTTGTTTGGTTAAAGAATGTCTGAGGATCGATTGTATCTACAACCTTTTGGTCATATGCAAGAACTGTTGATCCATCTGGGCGCATCTTTGCAAGGTCTGTGCGGGTCCAGTCGAATACTGGCATGAAGTTGTAACAAACCATGTGAATATCATTTTTACCAACAGCTTCAAGAGATTTAATGTAATTATCAATATATTTATCTCTATCAGGAGTTCCGATTTTAATTGAGTCGTGGATGTTAATACTTTCGATACCTTCAATTTTTAAGCCTGAAGCCTCAACGATATCTTTAAGTCCCTTAACTCTTTCATATGTCCATTCTTCACCTGCTGGTACATCGTAAAGTGTTGTAATAACGCCAGTAACACCTGGAATCTGTCTAATCTGTTCTAGGGTCACTGAATCAAAGCCAGGACCATACCATCTTAATGTCATTCTCATATTGGGTAATTCCTCCGTTTTCTGATATTTGTATTTTTATGTACTACAAGAAATTTGTCAACTGATATTTTAGTATTTTAATATATTTATTAAAAATTTGCCTAAATAATATTGGCTATTAAGAAAATAATAGTTAATGAATTGATGTGTGATTGTAATCTAATAAAGCAGGCTAATAAAAAGTATCTTAATTGAGAAAAATATAGTAACTTATTAACATCTATGATTTAGAGGAGAGTTTTATGCAAAAACACATTTTATTGGTTTCCTCATTAGTTCTTATTTTTTTCACACTATTGTTAGTGAGTTGCAATAATGATATAAAAGATGATTTAAAAATTGCTTCTATTAATCAATTAATTATTGAAAATAAAACTCTTTTAGGTGTTACAGAAGAAGGAAGAAAAGCAACAAAAATTGTAATTCCTGATGATGTCACATCAATTGGCGAGAAAGCATTATATAGTTGCACTATGTTAACATCAATTATAATGCCTTCGAACTTAGATACTATAGGGCCTTATGCATTAATGGATTGTAATAAAATTAAATCAATTACACTTCCAGATAGTGTAAAAGAAATAGAAAATAGTGCTTTTATGAAATGTAGTAGTTTAGAAAGCATTACTATTCCAAATAAGGTAACTGAAATAAGTCGTTATCTATTTGAAGAGTGTGAAAGTTTAACTACTGTTGCTATACCTGAAAGTGTTAAAAAATTGACGATAGTGCATTCTTTTCCTGTACTAGCTTAAAGGACATTAATATACCTAGTAGTGTTGAATTTATTGGAGACAGAGTATTTGTAAATTGTAAGAGTTTAGAATCTATAGTAATACCAGAAGGTGTAAAATCGATAGGAGAAGAGTGCTTCTTTGATTGTGGTAATTTAAAAAGTGTTGTAATACCTTCTAGTGTTAAATCTATTGGTGAATATTCATTTGATCGCTGTAATAAATTAACTGATATTTATGTTGATCAAGAAAAAAATGATCTATTATTAAATACTAAGTATCCTAAGAAATGCATAATTCATTGGAATTCCAAAGATCCTACTTCTTTATAAAATGTGTGATAGTATAGCGATAACTATCAAAAAAAAGAGTTAGCGCTATACTATCGCAATGTTTAGTTAGTTTTTTTATACTCTGTTTTATATTACTTTTCTTGTAAAATACTAATAATATAAATAATTAAACACCAAATTTGATTAATATTTTTTTAACCATTCTTACGTAAGAGTAAATTTTTCAAAAAAAACTAAATTCTAATGATTTTTTGGGAGTTATTTATTATTAATACCAATCAGTAAATGATAATATATGAATAGTGAGGCTTTTATTTTCACATAAAAAAATAGGAGAGGGATATGGTAAAAATAAAAACAACAAGATCCATTAAAGTAGGTTTACTCATTAAAGATAAAGAGTCTATGAAAAGACTAATCGATAGTCATGATTTTTTTGGATATTGTGTTAATTATTATACTAATTTGTTACTAGAAATGCGAGGTGGAGATGTCTATCTTAGAGATCCATTAATAGGCGATGAGACTATAAAAAAAGCATCAGAATATCAAGAAGCTTTATGTAAAAGAATGAAGGATGCGGCAAAACGAAATGGAAATAGCCGAGATTTAACACCTAATGAAGTGGAAAGATTTATATCTTGGTGTAAAAATTATTATGATGAAACTATAAATACTTCGAATCCTAAAGGGCGAATTAATTTTATACAAAACAGTGAAATAAGAGTTGAGACATCATCTGGGCGTTCAAGTAGTTTAATCTATCATACAAGAGAATTATTAAAACTTTATCCTTCTATCCTTAGAGAAATAAATGCTCCTCTTGATATAATACATGCAGGAGAAAAAATAAAAGAGAGTAAAGCAAATGCTGAGACAATTGCAGAGTGGATATATAATAATAAAAAAATATTGTTAGAACATTTTTCTTCTGATAATACAATAAATAAAATATGTGAATTATATCCAAAAGAGCAAGAAAAGAAAGAAAAGGATCGTCAAAAGAAAGAAGGTACTATCTCTGAATTTGGAATGAGTGGCATTAAAGTTTTACCATTAATTCAGAAGCCTGCTTTTTTATATATTGAAGGATTAGATTCTGATATACCTAATATTTCTTCATGGTACTATGGTGCATGGACAATGGCTGTACAACGTTTGAAAGGTTGGAATACTTGGAATCAAAATGCATATAAAAATTATAACAATATTAAGATGTTGTTGGAGGAAAAAGAAAAGGAATTAGATAAATTATCCACTGAATCAAAAGAATTCATATCCAATGTATTACAAGTATATGAAAAAATGAAGGATGAAGAAATAAAGTTGAATGATATTGAAGGTGAATATTTAGGCAACTATCATCTTTTAGGAAGAGAACTCCGAGAAATTGATTTAGTAATTGAAAAACTTTTAAAGGAAGATTCTTTTGAAAATCGTATTATTTTGCTTAATAAATTACAAGAAGAAAAAGCATCAGAAATAGGAGATATAAATCTATTTCGTTTCATTGCACAAGATAAATATTTTAGATTTGTAAAAGATGTTAAATCATGCATTGATGCTATCAATGCATATAAGCAAGTGAATAAACAGAAAGCTAAACTTGAACGTATTAAGGATCATGCTGCCTTTACTATGTGTGATCAGAATTATAGTCCAGCTTGGACGCAATTTGAAATTGGTGGAGGAGCTGGTTCTAATTCACCTGGTTATTCAATAGACTTAGACTCTAAAAAAATCTATATGTCTTTAATAGAAAAAAATGGTAATAATTTGACTGTAGTAAAAGGAAACATATTTACAATTGCTCATAGCAATCAGTTGGATTGTTTATCGATAAAAGATGGAAAATACTTATATAAAGATCCTGGGACTGGTAAGATATTTAATAATGTTGCGATTAAAGGAGCAAAATTACAATTTGACCGTGATTCTATAACACGGAAAAAGAATTGGAAAAATCAAGATAAAATAAAAGCATACATTAATATTTCTTTAGAGATAACTGATGAAATAGAAGCCTTTCCAAATAGTCTTTACCAAATAACTTGCGACAATGATATTAACGGTTTATATTTTAGTGGTGATGAAAAAAAGAAAGTTTTTTTATCAAAAGGTGTTATTTCTCAAGATACTAATCTAATAAATCAAATAAAGAATAGACCATATACTATTATGGCTGTTGATTTGGGCCTTAGAGCAACATTTTCATATTCAATTTTTAGCATTACTAATGGTTCTGGAAGATCATGTTTTGATATCAGAGATTTTCTAACTGGTGAAACACTAACAGCAATACATCGTAGATCTGGTCAGATAAGACTTATAGGTGATAAACCATCTCGCCTAGTCGAAGAACAGAGAAGAGTGCTTATTGATGCTTCTGATTCTATCAGATACAAAATAGATGCTATTAGATATTTTCGAAGGCTTTCAAATTGTAAAAAAAATAATCGTAAAGAAAATGTTGAAAAGCTTTTAAATAGATATAAGGAAAGTAATAAGGATTGGCCTTATATGGGAAATTATTCTTATGCTTATCTTATAGAACTAACAGATAAATTTATAAATCTAGCAGATGACAAGTGGATTGAATTTATTGACTCTACTGCTTTTTCTATGAAACTAAATCTTTCTAATGAATATAAACGATGGTCAGATGATGTAAGAAAGCCTCGTGTTTATGAAGATGTTGAAAGTGGTCAAGTAATTGGATTAGCAGGAAAAAGCCTTTGGAATATTTCATATCTTTCAAAAGTACTAAACATTATGAAGAAATGGCATACTTTAGCAGAGAAGAGTCATGTTCGCAGTGGGCTTGAAAAAGGTGAAGTTTTTGCATGTGAACTAAGTGATAAGATTAGTAATCTAAAAGAATTAAGACAGAAAGAAACTAGTGATGCTCTTATTATGACTGCTCTTGGCTATGTGTGGGTTGCAGGAAAGTCTGAAAACAGATTAATAAAAGTAATGAAGGATAATATGGTATATTTCATTCCTGAACAAGAGTATCTTGATAACAGAAAAAATTATACTTTATATGCAACAGGTAAAGATAAATATAAAGCTAAAGATGGTTTTTGGATTAAATTGTATGATGCTTGTGATGCTATTATTTTTGAAGAACTTCAAAATTATAGGACAGATGATGAAAAACCTACACGTGAGAATTTGATGCTTATGAAGTGGGCTCATAGATCTACGGTTGATCAAGTAAGAATGCAAGGCGAGTTATTTGGGCTAAAGATAGGTTTTGTTGGAGCATCTTTCAGTAGCCGTTTTCATGCAGCTTCTGGATGCCCTGGCTTCAGAGCAAATGTTTTTGATTTAAAGAAACTAAATGAATCATATTTAGAATTAATGAAATATTTATTGATACCTGAATCTGATAGAAGAAAAGGCTCCCTCTCTCATCTTTCAAGAATTGTGATAGATATGTATGGAAAAGATGCACCAGAAAAAGTCGGTAAATTAATAAGTGCTATTGAACAAAGATCAAATTACAATTCGATTGGTGTTTTGATACCTGATAAAGGAGGAGAGTACTTCCTTTATGGAAAAAAAGAAAATAATGGAAACGTTAAGTTGTGTTATATTAATGCTGATATTAACGCAGCTCAAAATTTAGCAAAAAGATGGTTAACAAGATATGATAATCCTCAAAAACTGAATGTTAAAATAATAGATAGTAATGTACTTCCTGTATGTGATAATTCTGTTAGAATTAACAGAATTATCGGTCCTTCCTGTTTAAATATTGATGAAGGTAATATTGCTGATAAACGCTTTTCTGGAGTTATTAATTCTGTTTCGAAAAAAGTTAAGAAAAATTCCGATAGCCATGATAATGATATAGACGGTGATGAAGAATTGGGAATATGTAATGTTTTTAGAGATTATTCCAATACTTTCCTAGACGCTAATAGGTGGTATTCTTCTCTTAAATTTTGGGAAACTGTAAAAAGTAAAATTAATAATTTGGTTATTACTCAACCAATTATTATTAACATTTGAAAACATAGTTATGGATAATTATGAGTTACAACAACCAATACCATTGAGAGCTTTAAATGAGTACTGCTTTTGTCCTCGATTGTATTACATAATGTATGTAGATAAAGAATTTGAAGTAAATAATGATGTTGAGAAAGGGACAGAGCTTCATAATAAAGCAGAACAATGAAGTGATAGAGTTTCTATTGAAGAAGAAATAGCAGAATATGAGTTGCCTCCAAAAAACTTAGTTTTTTATTCTGAAGAACTTTTACTATGTGGAGAATTAGATGCTATTAAGCAAAGAGATGGAGAATGGATTCCTTTCGAAGCAAGAAAATCTTCTGCTCCTAGTCGTACTCAACCTCAACAATGGCATGGTTATGTTTTAACTCCTGGAGCATGGTACAATGACCAATTACAAGTAATTGGCCAAATGTACCTTCTTCGGGAAAATAGTTACTTGTGTTCTAAGGCTTCGATATACTATAGGGAGAATAAAACTCATACTATAATTAAATGGAATGAAGAGTGCATAAAAATACTTGAGACAATATGTAAAGAAATTAATAGAATTTCTTTAGAAGAAAGGCCTTTGCCATTGAAAAGGTCAAATAAATGTATACGTTGTTCTCTTAATACTATTTGTTTACCTGATGAAGTATCAATAATGAAGTCACCTAAACAGGAGGGATATGCTCGGGCTGTAGTACCATCTCGGTATGATAAAGGCCTTGTATATGTTAGTGGTTATGATAAGAAAATATCTATAAAAGAAGATTGTTTGGTTATTAGTTCGCTTTCAGGAGATAAACAGGAAATACCAATTATTGATGTGATGTCAGTAGTTATTTTAGGTACTGCCCAGATTTCTACTCAATGTATTCAAGCTATAATGGAGAACGGTATTAAGATACTATTTTGTAGTACTAGTGGTTGGTTATATGGAACAGCTAGT
>JAQYFM010000217.1 GCA_028723145.1 Spirochaetales bacterium
GTGTATGCATATGCCTCATCTTTCTTGGAGGTGTAGTTTGACAAAAACAAAATCTTATAGATGGCATAGCTGGATAACACCTTGGTTATTTATTTTGCCAACACTTGTAGGACTAATAATCTTCCGTCTTATTCCAATTGCAAGTTCTCTTTATCTTGGTTTTACAGATTGGAACTTATTAAGAGATCCTGTTTTTATTGGACTAGAAAACTTCAAAGAACTATTTGCTGAACCAGATTTCTACCTTATAGTTTCAAATACAATAAAACTAACACTATGGTATGTAATTGGTTCCATGATAGTAGGATTACTCCTTGCTATTCTTATTAATAACAAACTAAAAGGCATTAATTTCTTCCGTGCTGCAATTTACATGCCTGTTATTACCTCATCTGTTGCAGTCGGTATCGTTTGGTGTTGGATTTTAGGACCAAAGTTTGGTCTTGTTGATATAATACTTTCAAAATTTGGTATTCAAGCTCCTTACTGGCTAAGTGATACCAAATATGCTCTTGGTACCGTTACTTTCGTACAAGTATGGAAGATGGCAGGTTACTATATGATTCTTTTCCTCGCTGGACTACAAGCAATTAGTAGTGAAGTAATTGAAGCATCAATTGTTGATGGAGCTAGTGCTTCACAACGTTTATTTAAAATAACAATTCCAATGTTATCTCCTACTATATTCTTCGTTCTTACAGTTGCAATCATGGATGCATTTAAAAACTTTGAACTTATCCACGCAATGACTCATGGTGGACCAAAGAATGCAACAAATACTCTTGTATATGACGTATATCTAAATGCATTTACATATTATAGAGTTGGATATGCAGAAGCAATTGCTTATGTACTTCTCGCACTTGTTGGTGGATTAACTATTCTTAATTTTATTATTAAGAAGAAATGGGCTCAGCCACTTGAGTAGGAGGAATTGAAAATGGTAAAGAAAAAATCATCACATATCATAGTACTCATACTTTTAATTTTAGTTACATTTATCTCAATATTCCCTTTTGTTTGGATGGTTGTTAACTCTTTCATGTCAGATGACCAAATATATGCATTCCCTCCACGCTTTTGGCCAGAAAAGCTATTTAAAAAAGGAATGTGGGATAACTATGCGACTGTATTAAATGCTTATAACTTCCTTAAGTACATCATAAACTCATTAATTGTTGCGGGAGCTGCTGCAATAGGACAAATTGTAGTTTGTCCAATGGCTGCCTTTGCATTTGCAAAAATGAAGTTTAGAGGAAGCAAGTTAATATTTACTCTTTTGCTTGTTACCTTGATGATACCTCACCAAGTAACAATTATCCCTGAATACTACTTAATGATGAAAATAGGTTGGCTCGATAGCTATCTACCATTAATTATTCCATCATTCTTAGCTGGTGCTTTTGGTACATTTATGTTTATCAGCGTATTTGAATCAATTCCTGAAGCACTTTTTGATGCTGCAATTATCGATGGCGCTTCTGCTTGGAAAATTTATACACATGTATACTATCCTGAAGCAACAGCACCATTAGCAACATTATTTATTATTGCTTTTATGAATAACTGGAATGACCTACTACGTCCAATGCTTTATATTTCAAAGCCTGACCTATATACAGTTACTCTTGGTCTTACTCAGTTCCAAAGTGCATACTCCTCACAGTGGTCATTACTACTTGCAGGTAGTGTACTATCAGTATTACCTTTAATAATTGTATATTTATTCTGCCAGAAATATATCATTGAAAATTCACTTTCTGCAGGAGTAAAAGGATGATAGAAACACAAATCATTACTGAAAAATATGAAAATGGAGAGATGCAACGTTACCAAATAGCAAAGGGATTTGCTTGGTCTGACATTTTATTTTCCATTCCTCCATTTTCAAAAGAAGCTTATGATGAATTTGTAAGAATGTACGAAGCCTTTATCATTCCAAAGCATAGATCATGGTATGGAGCTTTAGTTATTTTCCATTTTCCAAAGAATATTGAAATTCCTTTTTCTTTTGATACAAAAATCGGTACTGTCTTTGATCCTCAACTTGCTTTTGCTGCAGAATTAGAAAGACAGTATAAGGCAGGACTAATAAAAAAAGAAAAAGATGATATTGTAGTTATCGATAAAAAGACT
>JAQYFM010000218.1 GCA_028723145.1 Spirochaetales bacterium
ATTCCTAATTAAGAGATTCTGGCAGAATGATTTTTATAAAATTATTATTTTATTAGATTCCAATCAAAAGAATCACCTTGATAACCAACAATTGCAGGTTCTTCTTCCAACCAGTTATCGTAATAAACTCTTGGTTGGCTAGAATTATCAAACCAATCATTAATAAATGATAAATCAGAGAAGTTTACTTTTGCTTTTATTTATTCTGTTATTGGAGCCCCCCAATAGTTTTTAGAATAATCGACGACATCGTAGTTATGAGATGATAAATTATAGTTTATGAATACTCCTTCACAATCAGCAAAGCTATTGAAATTAATTGAACATTTTTCTGTATTTAGATAGTGTTCAAATTTCATTGTAGAATTAACCAACTTGTTACTATTAAAAGACCAATTGTCTCGATAATAACTAGTTTGAATAATCACCAATACATTTTCTATAGTATTGTACTCAAGTTTTACTATAGAAATATATCCGTAGTATATACTTTCTCGAATAGTATTGTTAACAATTACTGCTGTTCCATGACCAGAATTATCTACGTATAATCCGTTATCTAACATAGAATTAATGATTACAGAATCAGAGGTAATCTTTATATTTCCAGATTTTTGGAAAACACAATTATCTACAAATACTCTACTACTGAGCGTTAAAGGAATTTCTGCACTATCAAAATCACAATTTTTGATGATAGAACCACTTTCATATTCAACAAAATTGTTTATCTTTGCATCAGGACCCAAAACAGCGATTGTCTTCCAAGATCCATCAAAAGCGTCATTTTTAGTGAATACAATTCTTTCCTCTTTTGTACCTACGGCTTTTATATTACCTGCAACAAATAAAGAATAATCTCCTGCAAAACGTATTTCACATCCTGGATCAATTACTAAAGTATCTTCAGGTCCTACAGTACAGTTTGCTTCGACTATGTAAGGACTTCTATTCTTTGTAAGATGAAGATTTTCTCCCCTAAGTTGCCCTGTTAAAGAAGTTGCGTTATTTGTAATTACTACTTCTTTGCTCATTGGAAGAGACATATTACCAGATTTATCTTTAACTGTAATAATTACAGAATAAGTACCATTTCCTGTATAAACAGTATTTGGTAGTTGAGCTAAATCATATTCAATATTTTGTTCGAACGATTGCCATAGATAATTGACAGGGAAAATACTTGATTCAACCCCATCAACAATCTTTTTTATTTGAATTGAATATGATTCTATACCAGTACCGTTATCTAGAGCGAAAAGTTTAAGTTTTAATTTTGGATTATCGGTAAAAGTACTTCCCTCATTAATAACAACGTTACTAATAGTTGGAGCAATATTGTCAACAAGTATTATATCTTGTAATTCTCTTACTTCTAGAACACTTAATCTTGGAGAAAGCTTTTTGTTATCAGATTTCCAACCATTTTTTGAATAAGTAACTGTATATTCCTCAGCAACAGATATACCACCAAGTTCATATCTACCACTTACATCTGAAGTAGTATAAAGAGTTTTTCCTTCTCCCATATCTACAGATACAGTTACACCATCTGACGAAAGACTATCTTGCAATATTACTTTACCTTTAATAGCTGCTGTATTTGGAGTAATAGTAACTGTACCTAGATTTATTTCATCAGAGGCTTTTACATCTACTATTATAGTAATATCAGAACAATTATTTCTTATAAATCTCATTACATATTTTCCAACAGGAACATGCTCAAATGAGAATGCTCCATCAGAAGCTGTTGTAAAGGAAGATATTGACTCCACGCCATCGAAACTGATTAATACATTACCTTCATCGTCTGTAGTTAATACATCAACTATTCCAGATATTGTATTATGTGTTGCTAATAGAGTTATATCTCCCATTGAGACAAAGTTATCAGCGAATAGTGCTATATTTTTTGAAATCGAAGATGAAGCAAAATCTGTTTTAGAGAATCTAACTCCACTATAGTTACCCTGTGGTACATAGAAAGAATAATTTCCAAATGAATCTGTTTCTAACTCAGCATATACAACTGAACCTTTCATCAACTCTACTTTTACTCCATCATTTGAACTTTTACCTTCTAGTTTTACTGTTCCAGAAATTGTACCCTTGTTAATATTCATTTTTACAGGATCAACAGTTTTTACAGTAGAGGATACAATATTTATTGTAGGAAGAGTTTCTGTTCTATAGCCATTGTAAGAAATTACAATTCGATATTCACCAGCTACCATTCCAGCAAGAGTGTAATCTCCTTTACTATTTGTTATTGCTGAATAAACTAGGGTCTCATCCGCTATATTTGTTGCAGTGACAAGAACGCCTGCATAATCATTTGTGTTTTCTAAAGAAACATTGCCAATTAATGATCTTATCGCAACAGAAAGGGTAACTAATTCTATTTGCTTATCTATTGATGGTTCAATCACAAATTCACTTATCTGTCCTGTAACAAATCCATCCTTTGATGCAAGTAAACTATAAGTTCCAGGAATTACTCTATTTATTAAATATTCACCCTTCTGATCTGTTGTTGCTGTATATTGGTCCTTATTATTCTTTAATAATACCGTTACATTCTCATATGTAGATGCACCTTCAAGTTGAATCT
>JAQYFM010000219.1 GCA_028723145.1 Spirochaetales bacterium
GGAAAGAAGAGCCAAGGAGAGTTCAACATATTCCTATATTAAATATGAGAAATTAGAGAAAACTGATGGTCTTAATTGAAATTACTACCACCTATGATAAAATCATAAGAAAAAGGAGGAGTAATGTTTACTTCAATTTCAAATAAGGCCTCGGAAGTTCTATCTCCGATGCCAAATAAAATAATAGATAAGAAAGGTGAATTTACCTTCTCTCAAGATACAATTGTTTTTGTTGAACCTCAATTTTCTAGCGAGGCAGAGACCTTTATCGATCTTCTTTTAGAAGACTTACCGTATGAAGAAAAGGGTAGTGGAGAAAATGAACTTTATATTAAGAAGTCAAAGGTAAAGGATAAATATAGTCTTGAAGTATTACCAAATAAAATTACTGTAAGTGCAAATAGTAATGAATTAATTTTCTCAGCTCTTGAGACCCTTCGCTCTCTATTTTTAACATATGGACATACTATTCCATGTTGTAAAATTACAGACTGGCCAAAGACAGGATATAGAGGGTTTATGCTTGACGTTTCAAGACACTTTGTTAGTGCAAGAGAGATAAAGAAGCTTTTGAAGGCAGCTTCCTCAATACATTTAAATTATTTCCATTGGCACCTTACAGATGATCAAGGATGGCGCTTTCCTCTTTCTTTTGATGAAAAGGTTAATAAAGAGTCATCTGTTAGAAAAGCAATTGATTACCAAGAGGAACGTGTTGAAAGTGGAATTTATTCTATAGACGATATTAAAGATGTCGTAGATTATGCATCAAAATTGCATATTACTATCATCCCTGAAATTGAAACTCCGGGACATGCAATGGCTCTATTACATGCCCATCCTGAATTTGGATGTACAGGAGGACCTTATGAAATCCCAACAACAGGAGGAATTTTTAAGGATGTTCTTTGTGTTGGAAATGATGAGGTAATAGAGTTTTTTAAGAAAGTATTTGCTGAAGTTGCAAAACTATTTCCAGGTCCATATATCCATATTGGTGGTGATGAGTGTCCTCATGTTAGATATGAAAGCTGTCCAAAATGCCAAGAGAGAATGAAGGCAAATGGATTAAAAAGTGCTGCTGAGCTCCAAAGCTGGATGACAGTACAAATTGCAAAAATCGTTACAGATCTTGGAAAAATACCTGTAGGTTGGGATGAAGTATTAGAAAACACACAAACTCTTGGTCTTCCAAAAGAAGTAGTTGTAATGAGTTGGAGAGGCTCTCAAGGTGGAATAGAGGCTGCACAAAGAGGCCATAAGGTAATAATGTCTCCATCAAGTGAAGGTGTTTACTACGATTATCGCTATGATAATACTAATGATGATGAGCATGGGCAATATTGGGGAAAAGCTACAATAAAGATGAGCTATGATTTTGAAGTCGTAAAAGCTGAAATGAAAGAGTCTGCAAGTTTAGTCCTTGGTGGTCAAGGTAATCTTTGGACTGAACGAGTTGATTTCGGTCGTGATAATGAAGCCTTACTATTCCCGCGTTTAGTAGCACTTGCAGAAAGTCTTTGGAGTGAAAACAAAGATTGGGAGAAATTTAAGAAAAAGCGAGGAGCTATAGAAAAACGATTATCATCACAGGATGTAATGTTCTGGGCTGGTGAATGGAGATAAAAAGGTAATACCAAATGATGGGAAAAAGTCATGTGGCTTATATATTTTTCTTGTTTTGTAAACATATTTTGGATTTCTAGTATAATATGTATGTTAAAGGGTTAACATAATAGAAATAAAAAATTTGTATACAAATTTAATTGGTTGATTAAAATCATATATAATAAAGAATTATAAATTGTAAAATATATTTTACAAAAAAAATAAAAAATTTGTATACATTTTTTCAAAAAGTATATTGATTATTTTTTATGAAAGGATTATCTTTAAGCCATCAATAAGGGAAAAACAAAATCCCTTAGAAAAAAATTTACCTCCTTTTGTTCCCCTCATAGCGGTTTACCTCCTTTTCTCCGCAGAGGGGTTTTTTATTACCTTTAAAAGCTTAAAAAAACTTGCAAGGAAAAATCCCTGCAAGCTAAAAAATGAAAACTAAATAAATTAACGGTAAGTAAAGGCAACTTGAACTAAATAATTATTTTCATTATTAATTGTTGCCTTTAAACGCATAAATAAATAGTAAAGCTCAGCACCATAAGTTAATGATACATTTGAATAATCGACGAACAAACTTAAGGTATCAAAGAGCGTTATTTCTGCACCACATCCAAAACTCTTTAAATTATCGAAAGATAATCGAGCTAATAAATTAATATATGAACTATTAAGGGTGTAAGAAAGCATAGGAGTTAACTTACTAAAATCATTTAAGATTAAAGTTAAAGCAAGAGAGTCTTTATAAATTATGCTTGCTGCACTATTAATATTTAAATAATTTCCATTTTCCATAAAATGAGTTTTAAAGAACTTTAAACCAGCATTCTTTTTATTACTAACCTGACTTTCAGTTAACCCTCTTTTTATGTAGTTTTGAGTATATGCCGAGCTAATTCCAAATGATAAATCAAAATCTGTATTTATCTCATAGTCATATTCATATACAAAGGATAGAGTTAAGGAAGGTAAAACTGTATATGTATTATCGCTTTCTTTTTTACTATTTACTTTTCCTTCAAATCCAATTGCAAAGGGATTAAAACCTACAAATAAAGAAGTCCCAATACTATTTGGATTATAGTTTAATGCAATATCTGTATAGACCTTATCTGGAAGAGATGTTGGATTTTCAACAAAGGAATAATCTGTTGCAAAAATAGAAAAAGAACAAAATAGTGTTAACAATATAATTAATATTTTATTCTTCATCTTTTGTTGCCTTTGAATGATATTTCTGAGTAGCCTCTTGCATCTTAATTTTTCCCTCTCTCTTTAATTCTGCTTCAGTAAGAGGTTGTATTTTAGATACAGGACGACCAGAAGTAAATTGTCTTATCATACAATCAGTTTCCTCTGCGCCTACAGCTTTAGGGTAGTTTATAAAGCCATGCACAGTACCCTCTATTTCAATGTAGTTTGCCTCAGAACCAGCTTCATTTAAAGCATTAGCAAATAGCTTGCCATCATCTTTTAGAGGATCAAATTCAGCTCCAATAATAAGAGTATTAGGAAGTCTAGACAAATCAGTTGCAAGTAGAGGAGAAAATAGAGGGGACAATATATCTTTAGGTTCTCTTTGGTAACAGCTGATATAAAACTTCATCATCCTATCTGTAAGAGTAGGGCTATCAGCATAGTTTTGGAAACTCTCTGTTCTAAGCCTTCCATCGGTAACAGGATATATTAATATTTGGCCAATAGGTAACTGTACTTTTCTATCTCTAGCTAGAATAGATAAACCGGCAGCTAGAGCTCCGCCTGCACTGTCCCCCATAAAGTAGATACTATCAGGATCAACTTTCCAATATTTAATACCTTGGAGTGCCCATAGATAAGCATCATAACAATCCTCAATAGCTGTTGGAAACTTATATTGAGGTGCAAGGCGATAATCAAGTAGTAAGACACTTGCATTAGTTACTGATGCAATATGTGCACAGTATATGCCATATAAATCCATGTTTCCAAGCACCCATCCACCACCGTGCATATAGATGATAAGAGGCTTTAGACTTGTTCTTGCTAAGTCATCTGAACTTGAAAAAAAGTGTCCTGTAATAGCTCCTTCTGTAACAGGAATTACATATGTTGTTTTTGATATATGAGGAGCAGGTTTATTAAATAACCTTCTTACTAGTCGTGATGAAGGTATAGTTTTTTTATTTAAATTATTTATTAGCTCTGGAGTGAGTTTATCAACATCACGCTCTGTAAACATATTTGCGAGCGCGATGATTTTCTTCATTTTCCTTGAGAGCGGATATTTCTCTTGCATAAAAATATTGTAAATTTACTTTATTAATTATTGCAAGTTGAAATCAAAGGTGATAGCTAAAAAACCTTTGAAATAGCCATTATTTGCAATAATTTAAGTATTTGGTCCCCTTTCAATAATCTTTCTAATATTCAAAGTAAGCAAAATAATAGCAGTTAGAGCTGAAGTAATATCACTTACAGGTTCTGCAATAAATACACCATTTACACCCCAGAATGATGAAAAAATAAATACTAATGGGATTAATAGGATAATCTTTCTTAGAAGTGCTAATATTAATGAAAGCTTTGCTTCTCCTAATCCCATAAATATTTGTTGACATGCCATTTGGGCGCCAAATATACCAAGACCAATAAAGAATATCCTAGTATATGGAACAGCATATGTAATTAAAGCTTTATCATTAGTAAAAAGTGATAAGAAGAAGGCAGGAAATGATTCTAAGAGAATAGAGCAGGTAAAGGAGTAGATAAGACAAACAATTACAATTAGCTTAATAGCCTCCGAAACTCTATTTTTATTTCTAGCCCCAAAGTTAAAACTAATTACTGGTTGAGCACCTTGGCCAAAACCTTGAAGAGGCATCCAACAAAAGGACATTATTGAAGTAATAATAGTCATAGTTCCAACAGCTGCGTCTCCACCAGTTCTTTGAAGTGTTGAATTAAATACAATATTAATTGCTGCCTCTGTTGCACCCATAATAAATGGGGACACTCCTAATGCTAAAACAGGGAGCATAACTGTTTTTGTAATTTTAAACTTTCTATGATTTAACTTTAAAATAGTTTTCTTTCCTAACAAGAACTTCATAACCCAAAGTGCTGATACAAATTGAGAAATAATAGTTGCTAGTGCAGCACCTCTAGCGCCAAGGTTAAAAACAAATATAAATAGTGGATCTAATAAAATATTTAGTACTGCGCCTATTATTGTAGTTACCATGGCAAAGGTGGAATACCCTTGTGCTGTAATAAAAGTATTCATACCTAAGCATACTTGAACAAAAATAGTACCAAACAAATACGTTGAAATGTATTCATCAGCATATTTATATGTTACCTCTGATGCTCCAAAAGCAAAAAGAAGAGGCTTTTTAATAAGTAAAAAGATAGTTGTTAATACAACAGAAAGTAAAATAAGGCAGGTAAAGCCTTGGTTTAAAATATCTTCTGCCTTGTCTTTATTCTTACTTCCAAGTTGTATTGCAGCAAGTGGAGCACCACCAGCTCCAATAAGGTTTGCAAAAGCAGTAATAACCATGATAATTGGAAAGGTTATTCCAACGCCAGTTAATACCATTCCTCCTGAACCGGGAATATGACCTAAATATATTCTATCAACAATGTTATATAGTGCATTAATTAGCTGGGCTGTAATTGTTGGGATTGCAAGTCTAAAGATAAGGCTTTTTACAGGAGCCTTAGCCATCATTTGATTTCTATCCATAATCCCTATTGTAGCTTTATTTCTGCTTTTAACAAGTATGTGAATTTCTACTATTTACACAGATAGTAAAGATCCCAAAAAGGAATGCAGATACTCTTTCGAAGCATATAAGTATAGTTACTATTAATAGAGTCTAAGACAGAAGGAAGATGCCATAAATCATCGATTTTATGGTAAGAAGATAAAATAAGTTTAGGCTTATAGTTTTTAATAGTATTAGATGCCCCTAATAAACCTTTTTCCTCTTCACCTTCGATATCATATTTAATAATTGAAGCTCTGCTACCATTTAAAATAGAATCAATTGAGCGTTGGCTAATTATATCTTTCCCACCTTTTTTGTTTCCTCTACCTTTTGAAAAAGTAAAGGAAGTTTCTCCATCAACATTTGAAAGTGCAGCATTAATTAATGTAACTTTATCTAAGTTTTCACAAGAAAGAGCTAACTTTTTAAAGGATCTTGGATCAGGCTCAACGCCATAAATATGCTCATAGTTATTAGTAATTGAGCAAAACCTTTTTACTGTATCTCCATTATAAGCACCTGCATCAAAGAATACTTCATTATCATTTATTCCAAGTTCCTTCCAATTATCTTCATCGTTTGACCAAGATGAAGTTAGACTATCAAGTTTGGCAAATAATCTATGCTTAATGCTTGCTTTAAAGATTTCTTTACTTCTTTCATCAACAAGCCTTTCATAAGCACTTTCTATTTCCTTTAAATGTTTATCTAGATAGGAAGGGGTAAATGGTTCACCATTTTCATCTGTTAGTAAATCTGGGACATAGAAATCGCACTTTGTTGATATTTCTCTAGCATAGTTAATGACATTAATATCACTTGTTCCAAATACCATTAAGACAATCATTTGGCTACCAAACTTCTCTAAACATTCTTCAAATGATAAAACTGGAAGGCCAAGAAATGTCCTATTTCTTATAAAGTTGGGTGATGCAAATATCCCTGATACACTTTTATTATAGCTAGAAAGGATTTTTGCCATCATGTCAGCACCATTACCGGTTCCATAAAATACAATTGGTCTGTCTGTTGTTTTTAATAGCGTCCAAATATCCACGTTGTTATATTATCATAAAATAAGATAAAGCATCATCTCATTAAGATATTAAAGTAATTGACAAATTAACATTGAGTAAACATTATTTTTTTCATGCAGAGTATAGTAGTAAGAGCAATATCATTTTTATTAATGGTTGTATTAGCATATCTATTAAAGATAGTAGGGGTCTTTAAAAAAGAAGATGGCTATGCGCTTTCTCGTGTGATGATGAATATTACCCTCCCATGTGCAATTATTAATAGCTTTTCATCAGCTTCCTTTTCAGGCAAGATGCTAATCTTTATTTTAATTGGACTTGGTGTAAACTTACTTTTTCTGTTAATAAGCTTTTTATTTTCAAAAAATGGAACAAGAGAAGATAAAATCTATTATACCCTTTGTCTACCTGCGTATAATATTGGTTGCTTTACACTGCCTTTTGCCTCAAGCATGATGGGCCCACAAGGAGCTCTAGCAGTTTGCCTCTTTGATTCAGGTAATGCAATTCAATGTGTCGGTTTAGATTATGCAATTGCCAAATCAATGGTTGAAGAAAAGAAGAGTAAAAAGAATATACTTTTAATGCTAAAACCTTTATTAAAAGTCCCATCCTTTGTTTCATATGTTGTATTTATTACACTTGCACTACTAAAGGTAAGTGTTCCAAACGAAATATATACATTTACAAATATTGTTAGTGGTGCAAATGGACCAATTGCAATGTTTATGATTGGTCTATTACTTGAGCCACACTTTGATAAAAAAGCATTAAGAAAGACCTTTAATGTATTAGTAATTCGATATGCTGTAGCAATTCTCTTAGGCATAGTGTTATATAAAACACTTCCATTTTCATATGAAATAAGAAAGGCTGCTGTAATTGTATTATTTTCTCCAATTTCATCAGCCTCTCCTTCCTTCACACTTTCATTAAATGGTGATACTGCTTTAGCAGGAACGGTAAATAGTCTATCAATAATGATTAGTATTGTAATAATTCCACTACTAGTTATTTTGCTCTAGGTTTTATTGTTGCTGCGTAAATACTATTAATTAAACCTAAGATAGCAGATAGCGTAAATAAGGTTTCAATACCTGTTACTTGCCAAATCCAACCACCAAATAATGCAATTAGGATAGATATTAAATGGTTAACAGAAATACCTGTTGTTATGGTAGCTCTTACCTCTTCTTCGCTATCTGAGATGTCTTGGACATATACATTACTTGCCATTGCCGCAAGTGATATTACAGAGTCTAAAATGTAGTTAATACAGCAAATAATAAAAGCTACATTCATAGGGAAGAAGTGGTGTGCAAAACCATAGAAGAAGCAAACAACTATTAATATTAATGTGTCTGCAATCATGACAATTTTATATCCAATTTTATCTATTATCTTTCCGACAACTGGGGATAAAAAGAAGCAGCAAATAGCACTTATTGCAAATAGCATACTGATTACTGATGCATCAGCTTTATAAAAGAGAATTAATACATAAGGTCCAAATGTGAAGAATATCTGCTTTCTTGCTCCATAGAATACTTCAAGCATGTAATACTTCCCAAATTTCTTTCTAAAGTAGAAACGACTAGTATTCTTTCTTGCACTACCGTCACCTTTTAGTGCTTGGTTAATAATACAGCTAAGCAGGAGAATAATTAGTGATGTAATAAAAATAGTTTTAAATGCAGTAAGGCTTGAAAGTAGAGTAAATATTATTGCAACTATAATATATCCTCCAATATTACCAAAGTTTGATATTGCATTTTGTATTCCCATCGACATTCCACCGTAGCCTTTATTTGCATAATTAAGGGAGAGGGTATTTTTCATTCCTAGCTGTATATGTTCTCCTGTTGAGTAGACACAAATTGCTAATACCACTAATACCTTTGAAGGTGGTAATATAGCTATTAGTCCTAGTCCTATTAACATAATGAGGGCACCGAGCTTATAGGTATTTTCAACAGATACCTCAAAAAGAAAGGCTAAAATAAATACTAGCAAAAAGCCTGGAAGTTCTCTAAAAAACTCTGTTACACCTCTATCGAATTCTCCCATATGAACTACTTGCGCAAGGTAATTATCTAAAATGCCTTTATATAGTCCATAGGAGACACCTACACATAGCAGGGAAAGCAAAAATGCTTTGTATGATGAATCTTTTCTATATATATCTTTTAACTTATGCATGTGGTGAGAATATGCATTTAAGACTTTATTTTCAATATTTTTGCCTTTTATTTTGGTTATAGTCATGGTTTAATAAAAACTATAAGGAAAAGGGAAAGAAAATATGAAAAAAATATTATACGTAGCCTCAGAATGTGTTCCATTTGTTAAAACAGGTGGTTTAGCAGATGTAGTTGGAGCTTTACCAAAGAACTTTGATAAAAAAGATTATGATGTTCGTGTAATGCTTCCAAATTACCGTGCTATTGATCCAAAATATAGAGAAACTGCAAAGTGTATCTATTACTTCCAAATGGATAACAGAGTATATGTAGGTGTACATCAGTTAGAGTTAGATGGAATAACATATTACTTTATTGATAACGAGCAGTATTTTGGTGGTATGGTTCCTTATTATGATCTTTATCAGGACCTTGAAAGATTTGCATATTTCTCAAAGGCTTGTCTTTCAGCTCTTCCATTAATTGGCTTTAGACCTGATATCATTCACTGTCATGACTGGCAATCAGCATTAGTTCCTGTATATCTTAATACAGTATTCCAAGGAGACCCGTTCTTCAGAGGAATTAGAACAATTATGACAATTCATAATCTTCGCTTCCAAGGTACTTGGGATGTTGGTCACATTAAATGGGTATCCAAGCTTCCAGATGAATGCTTTGTACCAGGTCGTTTAGTAAGTCCTTTCCAAGATACATCAATTCCTCAAAATAGTTGGAACTGTTCAATGATGAGAGGTGCCTTAACCTATTGTGATTACATCACAACAGTAAGTAATACATATGCACAAGAAATTCAAACTCCAGCATTTGGTGATGGTCTTGATGACATCCTTGCTTGGAGAAGAGAAAGACTTTGGGGTATTATCAACGGTATCGACTATGATATTTGGGATCCTTCAAAAGATAAAAAGATTGAAGCTAACTACAATACAAAGACTCTTAAGAAGGGTAGAGCTGCTAACAAGCTGGCTTTACAGAGAGAGCTTGGATTAAAAGAAGATGAAAATGTATTTACTCTTGGCTTAGTATCACGTCTTACAGATCAAAAGGGTTTAGATTTAATTGATAATATTATGGACCGCCTCTGTAATATGAATATTAACTTAGTAGTACTTGGTACCGGTGCTAGAAACTATGAAGATATGTTTAAGTACTATGAAGGTAAGTACTATAACAAAGTAAGAGCTAAGATTTGCTATTCAGATGCACTTGCACATAAGATTTATGCTGGTTGTGATGCACTCCTTGTTCCATCTGCATTTGAACCATGTGGTTTAACACAGCTTATTTCTCTTCGCTATGGTACTATTCCAATTGTTCACGAGGTTGGTGGTCTTAAGGATACAGTTAAACCATATAATGAGTTTGATGGTACCGGTACAGGATTCTCATTTAGAAACTACTTCTCTGGTGAGCTTCTTGATAGAATTAACGCTGCATATAATCTCTACACAAATAATAGAAAAGAGTGGGAAAACATGCAAAAGCGTGGTATGAAGGAAGATTGGTCTTGGACTAACTCTTCAAAGATTTATATGGATCTTTATAACAGAATGTAAGTAAAAGAAGAGTCCTCATGATTGGGGACTCTTTTATAATAGGGGAAATTTTTCTACTAATTTCCCCTAATAATAAACTACCTTTTTATTACCCTAATAGCTGTAAAAGTTGGAATATTTAACTCGTGTAATCTTCCTTCTCCATTAGTATCTTCATAAATATCAGTAAGTATAAATCCTGCACTTAATAGAGCATTTAAATGTTCAACAGTAGTATGAGAAAACTGAACTCCATCATCTTCATCTTGCTTTAGCTCTTCAAGAAGAGAACTATCCTCAAGAGGGTTAAAGGGAAGTGAATGAACAATTTCTTTTTCATCCTTATCATCAACGATATAGTTAATTCCATTATCAACGCCAGTTAGCAAGACACCTCCTTTAGAAAGAATCCTAAAACATTCCTTCCAAAGTGGTTCAATCTTTTCGATATAACATGTGGAAACAGGATTAAAGATAAGGTCAAAGGAAGCATTCTCAAAAGGAAGAGGCTTTGACATATCAGCCTTGATAAGTTTTATTTCATAGCCTTCTCTTAAGGCGACCTCTTTTTCTTTTTCAAGTTGCAAATTTGAATAGTCGAGTACTGTTACATCAGCTCCTAATGCATTAAAAATAGGACCTTGCTGACCACCTCCTGATGCAAGAGCTAGAACTCTTTTTCCTTTAAGATTTCCAAACCACTCATGGGGAACGTTCTTTGTTGGAGTAAGTACTATATCAAAAAAGCCTTCTTTAGCTTTTAAATAAGAATCATGAGTAATAGGAATGGACCAAATCCAACCATCCTTTACCCAAGAATCAACTGTTTTTGAATTTTCTTCTGCGTAATTATCTCTAGTAATCATAAAACCCACCTTTCTATAGCGTAAGCAACGCCATCTTCATCACATGATAGTGTAATATGCTCTGCTAAAGCTTTTACTTTATCAACTGCATTTGCCATTGCAATTGGATGTGCACATACTTTGAACATCGCAATATCGTTATCAAAATCACCAAAACAGTAAGTATTTGAAATATCGCTATTAAGATAGTCACAAATATCCTTTACTGCAGATCCTTTATCACAACCCTGAGTATTAACTTCCACATATCTTGAAGATGATGGAACAATTGCTAGATCAGGAAATAATTCTTTAGCTCTTTGCATAAATTTTTGATTTCTCTCCTTATCCCCAACAGTTAAATACTTGTGTACTCTTTTAGTTTTTGCCCATTCTAAGATATCCATCTTAATACCGTGTCGCTTAACAATTTTATATTCATCCTCATACTCTTTATTGTCACTATTTGCAGCCCATCTGCCTTCAGGAAAATACAATAGACCAACACCGCATTCCTTTCTAAGCTCTTCAAGCTTTATTAGAGTATTATATTCAAAGTAGTGTTCATTAATAACATTTCCTTTATCATCAAGAATATATGCTCCATTTAAGGTTGCTAAATATGGCATAAATGGAAGTTTATCTGTGATATCAAGTAGACCATCACGAGCTCTACCTGAACACAGTGTAATTACTATTCCCTCATTGTGAGCTTTATTTAGTACATCTTTATTTCTTTGGGTAAATACATGTTCTCTATTTAGTAGTGTTCCATCTATATCAATAAATATTGTTTTAACCATTTTGATAACTCCCGTAAAATGATAACATAAATACTGTTATGACACCAAAAGAGATATTAGAAAAAAGAGATGCACTCTCATATATTGATATGATTGACCAAATCGAAAGAGGAGTTGGAAAAGTCATCTATTGTGGAATGGATGGCATTGTAACTATCGCAGATGGAAATACAGGCTTTATTGCTCCTTTTGACAGCGATGTAAGACCTTTTGTTGAGCTACTTCCTAGATCTGTGGAATTAATTTCTATTCATAGAGAGCATGTTTCAACTGTAATGAGAGAGTATGGATTTCGGTTAGCTAATGCATGTTCACTGTATGTCTATACAAAGGATGAAGATGTAAAGGTAAGACAGCAAGATATCAGAGTTCTTGATGCATCATATAAAGATGTTATGCACGCTCACTACCATCTCTTAAGTGATATCGATTACATCGTAGATAGACTAGAAAGTGGAGTAGTTAGAGGAATCTTTATTGATAACAATCTTGCAGGATTTATTGCCGAGCACTCTGAGGGTGCTATGGGAATGCTTGAAATATTTCCTGAGTA